>NZ_JBIEIS010000024.1:0-186441 GCF_043496855.1 Nonomuraea sp. JJY05 | reverse complement strand
GTGGTCCTTCGCCCACTCGGCGAAGGACCGCGCGGGCCGGCCCGTCACCTGCTCGACCGTGTCGGTCAGGACGGGCGGCGGGCCGTCGAGCATCTGCGCGTAGCCGTCGAGCAGCGCGTCCACGAACGAGTCGGGGAAGGAGTCGTCGGCCAGCAGCCGCTGCCGTTCCTCCTCCCGGCTGAGCTCCTGCCAGCGCAGCGGGCGCCGGAGCGCGTCGCCGAGGATCCGCACCTGCTCGACCTGGGTCAGCACCTGCGGCCCCGTCAGCGCGTAGCGGGCCCCGTCGTGGCCGTCGGTGGTCAGCGCCCGTACGGCCACGGCGGCGATGTCGCGCTCGTGCAGCATCGCCATCGGCAGCGCGCCGAACGCGCCGCGCACCACGTCTCCCGAGCGGATCTGGTCGCGCCACCAGAACGCGTTCGCGGCGAACGTGCTGGGCCAGAGCATGGTCCAGGCCAGGCCCGACTGCTCGACGCGCTGTTCGAGCTCGTTGTGCGAAAGGCCGACGGACGAGTCGGGCTGGTCGCGTACCGCTCCCGAGGAGAGCAGGACGACGCGACGGGCGTGCCGCCTGATCGCGCCGACCACGGCGGGTGCGAGGTCCGCGGTGTGGAAGGGCCAGATGAGGAAGACCGACTCGACGCCGTCGAGGCACTGGCCGATGGTTTCGTGGTCGCCCTTGACCACCTCGACGGCCTGCGGCAGAGCCGCCCAGGACGGGTCACGGGTCATGGCGCGGACGGGGTGGCCCGCCTCGACGAGCTGGTGGACGACCTGGCGGCCGACGTTTCCGGTGGCTCCTGTCACGAGAATCATGGGTCCAAGGTTGGCCCGCGGGCCGAAGCTGCCCCAATTCTTCGGAGATTTCAGCGGTTTTCCTCCAGGGAACTACGCTGACCCGATGGAATCCGCCGAACTCGACGGCGTGGACCGCGGCCTCGTGCACGCGCTCCAGCTCGACGGCCGCGCCCCCTTCGCCAGGATCGCCGGCGTGCTCGGCGTCTCCGAGCAGACCGTCGCCCGCCGCTACCGCAGGCTCACGGCGGCAGGCGTGATCAGGGTGGTGGGCGGCCTCGACGGCGCGCTCCTCGGCTACACGCCGTGGACCATCCGCGTACGCTGCACGCCCGACGCGGGCACCGCCATCGCCGAGGCCCTGGCCAGGAGGCCCGACACGTACTGGGTGCACCTGCTGTCCGGCGGCACCGAGATCTCGTGCTTCGCCCAGTCGCCCGACACGGTCCTGCTGGAGAAGCTGCCCCGGACCAGCCGCGTCCTGGCCATGACCGCGCATTCGCTCCTGCACGGCTTCGCCCTGCCCGACGGCTGGCAGGGGCTGGCCTGCCTCACGGAGGAGCAGGCCGACCGGCTGCGCCCCGAGCCGCGTACCGGATCGGACGGCATCGTCCTCCAGGAGGAGGACCACCGCCTCCTGGACGTGCTGGCCAGGGACGGCCGGGCCGGGTACACGGAGCTGGCCAGGGCCACCGGCTGGTCGGAGTCCACGGCCAAGCGCCGGTTGCGCCAGCTGCGCGAGTCCGGCGCGCTCACCATCCAGCTCGACTACTCCCCCAGGCTGCTCGGCTACCGCGCCGAGGCCAGGCTGTGGATGACCGTGCGCCCCTCCGAGCTGCTCCACGTGGCCAGGACCCTCGCGGGCCACCCCGAGATCTCCTTCGCCAGCGTCACTACCGGCCCGACCAACCTCCTCGCCACCGCCATCTGCCGCGACAACGCCGACCTGTACCGCTACCTCACCGAACGGGTGAGCGCCCTGGACGCCGTCCAGACGCTGGAGACCGCCCCCGTCCTCCGGACGGTGAAACGCACCGGCGCACTACCCCCACAGGCGTACGGGCGACCGGCGTGAACACTCCCCCGGGCTGACTCCGAACAGGGCCTGACGTGCGATTCGGCGCGCCCTCTGACGGACGACGCTGGAGGCATCACGTCAAGGAGGAGACATGCACAGCTTCTGGCCGATCATCCCGTTCTTCTGGGGCCTGTTCTGGGTCGCCCTCGTCGCGCTGGCCATCACGGCCCGCCGCAAGGGCTGGTGGGGCCCGCGCCACGCGCCCGCCGCCCCCGCGTCGCCCACCGCCGCGGCGGAGCAGATCCTCGCCGAGCGGTACGCCCGCGGCGAGATGAGCGAGGACGAGTACTTCGAGAAGGTGTCCGTTCTCAAGGGATGGACAACCTAAACAGCACTAAGGGTGAAATTACTGTCACTGGCCGCATTCGGGGACCGGCGTTACGGTTCGTGTACCGGATACATAGAGAGCGGGGACAGGTATGCGATCCGTCGCCAAGTTCTGCGGCCAGTGTGACTGCGGGTGCCCCGAGCTGTTCGTGGACGAAACGGCGCCCGTCGAGCGCCAGGTGGTCATCACCGACGACTTCGGGCAGCGCGTGGAGATGAGCCTCGACCAGTTCGGCTCGATCGTCGAGGCCGCCAAGAGCGGGTCTCTGGACAGTCTGGCGCTCGTCCGCTGAGCGTCGTCACCCTGCTGGCCGGCGGAGTCGCCGCCGGGCTGGTGGCGGGGACGGCCTCGTGCACGGCGGCGCAGGGCGGCCTGCTCATGGGCCTGGTCGAGCACTGCCACGGGCGCGATCCGGCGCTGGTCGGCTGGTTCCTGGCGGGGCGGCTGGCCTCGTACACCACGGCCGGAGCGCTGCTCGGGCTGCTCGGCTCGGCCGTCAGCCTTCCGCCCGCGGCCCGGGCGGTGCTGCTCGTCGCGGCCGGCCTCACGGTGATCGTCTTCGCGGTCCGGCTGATGCGGCGCGGTCACTGCGCGGCGACGCCCGAGGCCGGCGCCCCTTCGCGCTACAAGGCGCCGCTGCTGGGCGCGGCCACCATCCTGGTGCCCTGCGGCGTCACCCTCGGCATGGAGATGATCGCGATCTCCAGCGGCTCCCCGGTGGCGGGGGCGGCGGCCATGGCGGGGTTCGTGCTCGGCACCGCTCCGGCGTTCGCGCTGCTCGGGTACGTGCTGCGGCGCGTCTCCCGCACCCGGCTGGCCCGGCTCGCCGCCGTCGTGGCCGTCGCCGCCGGGCTCTGGACCGTCGGCGCCGGGCTCACCCTGGGTGGCTGGATCGGCGGCACCCCGCCGGCCGCGTCCAAGCCGCTGCCCGCGGCGCCTACCACTGGGCCGGGCTCCGGCGAGCAGAGCGTGACGGTCTGGGCGACCCGCGAGGGCTACCGGCCGGCCGTCGTGGCGGCACGCGCGGGAGCGCCGGTCGAGGTGGTGTTCAAGCTGGTCGACCGGGGGTGCACCGGCACGGTGACGATAGGCGGGCGCGACGTCGCGCTGCCGGCCACCGTACGCCTGCCGCCGCAGCCGAAGGGCGCGCTGCGGTACGTGTGCGGGATGGGCATGTACGCGGGCTTCATCGACTTCTCGTGACGCTAGTCGGCGATTACCGTTCGCAATCACGCGATCACGTGCCACCCTGGTCGCCATGGCCTGGCAAGGAGAGGTCGCGGCGCCGTCCGTACCGGCGCCGCGCGTGGGAGACGAGCCCGAGCTGCTGGCCGCCGCGGGCGCCGGCGACGCGCAGGCCGCGCACCGGCTCGGCAAGCTCTACGCCCAGCACGGCGACCGCGCGGCCGCCAAGCACTGGTGGGAGCGGGCGGCCAACGCCGGCAACCTGGACAGCGCGTACAACCTGGGCGTCTGGCACGAGAAGCACGGAAGCCTGGTGGACGCCGTCATGTGGTACGAGCTCGCGGCCGGCGCCGGCGACGCCGAGGCGGCGAGCAACCTGGCGACGCTCCTGCTGGAGCAGCGCGGCGACCCCGACCGGGCCCGGCGCTGGTACGAGGTCGCCGCCCACGGCGGCTCCAGCACCGCGGCCCGCAGGCTGGCGCTGATGTGCGAGGACGCGGGCGAGCTGGCGGCGGCCCGCGACTGGCACCGCACGGCGGCCGCGGAAGGCGACCTGGCCTCGGCGCACGACCTGGGCTTCCTGGCCTACGCGACGGGCGACGACGAGGAGACCGTGCGCTGGTGGGAGTGCGCGGCCAGGGGCGGCCACGCCGACTCGGCGTACTGCATGGGCCTCTACCTGCACGCCAGCCGCGACCCCGAGGGCGCGGAGGCCTACTACCGGCTGGCCGCCAGGAGCGAGCACCCGGGGGCCGCCTCCCGGCTCGGCGAGATCGCGCTGTCCTTGGGTGACCTGCGCACCGCCCGCGCCTGGTTCGAGCAGGCCGCCGGCGCCGGGCGCGGGTACGACCAGCGGATGGCCGGGTTCGTCTGCGTCGAGCTGAGGGACTGCGCGACGGCGAGCCACTGGTTCGGCCGGGCGGCGGCCGGCGGGGACGCCGAGGCGGCGTTCAACTACGGTCTGTTGCTGATCGCCGAGTTCGGCGACCTGGCGGGCGGGCAGCACTGGTTCAGGCAGGCGGCGCGGGCCGGGCACCGCGGGGCCGCCGTCGAGCTGGGCGGGCTGCTGTCGGTGGCCGGGGAGCTGGGCGAGGCGCAGGAATGGCTGTCGGATCCGCCGCCGCCCGCGTGGGGGCGGCACGTCGAGCCGGAGCTGGCCGCCAGGGCCGAGCTGGCCGCGGCGGCCACCGGGCGCAGGGGCGGGGCCGCGCTGGACGTGGGCGACCTGACCGAGGTGCTCGGCACGTGGGATCTGGTGACCCGGCCGCTGCACGATCACTCCGACGTGATCGGGTGGCTGGTGGCGCGCAGCGGGCTGCACCCGAGCGCGGTCGAGCACCTGGCGTCGGTGCGCGGCACGCTGCTGCGCCCCGGGAGCGCTCCGTGGCCGAGCTGCGGCGAGATCGAGCACGTGCTGGCCACGGCCCGTGACCTGCGCAAGCGCCTGGGCGTGCGCTGATCGGCGCACGCCCGGGCGCCTGGCGGGGTCGTCAGACCAGTTCGGCCACCGGGGTGAACGGCAGGCCGAGCGCCTCGGCCACCGGCCCGTTGGTGAGCCGGCCGTCGTGCGTGTTGAGCCCGCCCGCGAGGCCGGCGTCGGTCCTGAGCGCCTCGCGCCAGCCCAGGTCGGCCAGCTTGACCGCGTACGGGAGGGTCGCGTTCGTCAGGGCGTACGTGGAGGTGTTGGCCACGGAGCCCGGCATGTTGGCCACGCAGTAGAAGACCGACTCGTGCACCTTGTACGTCGGCTCGGCGTGCGTGGTCGGGCGCGAGTCCTCGAAGCAGCCGCCCTGGTCGATGGCGATGTCGACGAGCACGGAGCCCGGCTTCATGCGCGAGACCAGGTCGTTGGAGACCAGCGTCGGGGCCTTGGCGCCGGGGATCAGGACCGCGCCGATGACCAGGTCGGCCTGCAGGACCTCCTGCTCGATCGCGTACGACGTCGAGACCAGCGTCTTGAGCCGGCCCTGGTAGATGGCGTCGATGAAGCGCAGGCGGTCGATGTTCGTGTCGAGCACGGTGACGTCGGCGCCCATGCCCACGGCGATCTGCGCGGCGTTGAGGCCGGAGACACCGCCGCCGATCACGACCACCTTGGCCGGGGCCACGCCGGGCACGCCGCCCGGGAGGATGCCGCGGCCGCCGTTGAAGCGCATCAGGTTGTAGGCGCCCACCTGCGGCGCGAGGCGGCCGGCGACCTCGGACATCGGGGCGAGCAGCGGCAGCGCGTTGCCCACCTGGACGGTCTCGTACGCGATGCCGGTCGTCCCCGCGTTCAGCAGCGCGTCCGTGCAGGGCCGCGAGGCGGCCAGGTGCAGGTACGTGAAGAGCACGAGCCCCTCACGCAGCCGGTGGTACTCCTCGGCGATGGGCTCCTTGACCTTGAGCACCATGTCCGCCTCGCCCCATACGGCGTCGGCGCTGTCGAGGATCTTCGCCCCCGCCGAGAGGTATTCCTCGTCCGGGATGTGCGAGCCCAGGCCCGCACCCCGCTGGACCAGGACGTCGTGGCCGTGACGCACCAGCTCGTGAACTCCGGCGGGCGTGGCGGCGACGCGATATTCGTGGTTCTTGACCTCGGCAGGAACGCCGATCTTCATGGTTGATCCTTTCGCGAACCGGCACGCCGTCGTACCGGACTGAGGGGTGTTACAGGCGCGACCACGCCTCGGTGAGCACGCCACGGAGTATCGACCCGATCTCGGCGAACTCCTCGGGCCCCGCGATGAGCGGCGGCGCCAGCTGGATGACAGGGTCGCCGCGGTCGTCGGCGCGGCAGTAGAGGCCCGCGTCGAACAAAGCCTTGGACAGGAAGCCGCGCAGCAGCCGCTCCGACTCCTCGGCGGTGAACGTCTCCTTGGTGGCCTTGTCCTTGACCAGCTCGATGCCCCAGAAGTAGCCCGAGCCGCGCACGTCGCCGACGATCGGCAGGTCGCGCAGGCCGTCGAGGGTCTCCTTGAACAGCGGCTCGTTCCTGGTGACGTGGCCGAGCAGGTCCTCGCGCTCGAAGATGTCGAGGTTGGCCAGGGCGACGGCCGAGGAGACCGGGTGGCCGCCGAAGGTGTAGCCGTGGGCGAACATGGCGTCACCGCCCTTGAACGGCTCGAACAGCCGCTCGTGCGCGATCATCGCGCCGATGGGCGAGTAGCCGCTGGTCATGCCCTTGGCGCAGGTGATGATGTCCGGCACGTAGTCGAACTTCTGGCCGCCGAACATGGTGCCGAGCCGGCCGAAGGCGCAGATGACCTCGTCGGAGACGAGCAGCACGTCGTACTCGTCGCAGATCTCGCGCAGGCGCTGCCAGTAGCCGGGAGGGGGCGGGAAGCAGCCGCCGGCGTTCTGCACGGGCTCGGCGAAGACGGCGGCGACGGTGTCGGGGCCCTCCATCTCGATGGCGCGGGCCACGCGCTCGGCCGCCCAGATGCCGTACTCCTCGGGGGTCATGCCCTTGACGCCGGTGATCTCGTCGGCGCGGTAGTGGTTGGTGTTGGGGACCCGGACCGAGCCGGGCACCAGCGGCTCGAACATCTGCTTGAACGCGGGGATGCCGGTGATCGACAACGCGCCCTGCGGGGTGCCGTGGTAGGCGATCTGGCGGCTGATGACCTTGTGCTTGAGCGGCTTGCCGATGAGCTTGTAGTACTGTTTGGCCAGCTTCCAGGCGGTCTCGACCGCCTCGCCGCCGCCGGTGGTGAAGAAGACGCGGTTGAGCTCGCCGGGCGTGTAGGAGGCCAGCCGCTGGGCCAGCTCGGCGGCCTTCGGGTGGGCGTAGGACCACAGCGGGAAGAACGCCAGCTCCTGAGCCTGCTTGGCGGCGGCCTCGGCCAGCTCCTGGCGTCCGTGGCCGACCTGGACCACGAAGAGCCCGGCCAGCCCGTCGAGGTAGCGCTTGCCATGGATGTCGTAGACATAGGACCCCTCACCGCGCACGATGGTCGGGATCTCGGACTGCTGATAGGCGCTGTGCCTGGTGAAGTGCAACCACAGGTTGTCCTGCGCGGCCTTCAGGACGTCGTTTTCCGGCTGCGTCATGGTTATCTTCCCTCGTGTCTCAACTCCCCACAGTCTGCATGCTCACCTGGGGATTTGCCAAGCGAATCGGTCGTAGCAATATGCAAGAAAATCGGTATCCGCAGAACGCCTATGTAACAGCGACGAAATCCGCATGTAGATTGGCGCGCGGATCCCCGGCGTTCTCGCACGTGGAACGTTGTGTGATCCAATGAGACCAACATGTCGAGACCAGCCAGAACCTTCTGATAACGACCCCCGGGGGACCCTTCCGTGACTCCTGAACAGATTGAGAGCGCCGTCGCCGCCGCGATGCCCCAGGCCGTCGAGGAGCTGCGACGGCTGGCCGCCATACCCTCCGTGGCCTTCCCCGGGCACCCGGAGGAGCCGGTTTACGCCGCCGCCGCGATGACGGAGGAACTGCTGCGCTCCGTCGGCCTGCCGCGCGTCCAGCAGGTGCCGGTCGACGGCAGCTTCCCGGCGATCTACGGTGAGGCCCCCGCGCCGCCCGGCATGCCCACGGTGCTGCTGTACGCGCACTACGACGTGCAGCCCGCGGGCGACCCGGCCGCGTGGCGCACCCCTCCGTTCGAGCCGACCTTGATCGACGGCAAGCTGTACGGGCGGGGCTGCGCGGACGACAAGTCCGGCATCCTCTCCCACATCACCGCCCTGCGCGCCTTCCAGGGCCGCTTCCCCGTGGGCATCAAGGTCATCATCGAGGGCCAGGAGGAGTACGCGGGCGAGCGCCTGGAGGCGTTCGTCGAGCGCAACCCCGACCTGCTGCGGGCCGACGCCATCGTGGTGGCCGACACCGGCAACCCGCGGGTCGGCGACCCGGCGGTCACGACCTCGCTGCGCGGCATGGCGGCGTTCACCATCGAGGCCCGCACGCTGCGCGAGCCGGTGCACAGCGGCTCGTTCGGCGGCGCGGCCCCCGACGCGCTGGCGGCGCTCATGCGCATGCTGACCTCGCTGCACGACGACAACGGCGACATCCGCGTGCCCGGCCTGCCGCGCGGCAGCTTCCTCGGGCAGGGGCCGTCGGAGGAGGAGTTCAGGAAGACCGCCGGCGTCCTCGACGGCGTCTCGCTGGTGGGCTCGGGCTCGCTGGCCGACCGGCTCTGGGCCTCGTACGCGATCACGGTCACGGGCCTGGACGTGCCGACGGTCTCGGGCGCGGTCAACGCGGTCCAGCCCGCCGCGCGGGCCCGCGTGACCGTCCGCGTCCCCCCGGCGGGCGACCCGAAGGCGACGGTGAACGCCGTGGTCGAGTTCCTGCGCAAGGTGGCGCCGTGGGGCGTCCAGGTGTCGTTCACCGACCTGACGGTGGGCTCCGGCTTCCAGGCGGACTCGGGCGGCAAGGCCCGCGCCGCCCTCAACCGGGCCATGGAGCGCGCCTTCGGCCGCCCGCCCAGGGACGTGGGCGCCGGAGGCTCGATCCCCCTGGTCAACACGCTCCTGAAGCAGTTCCCCGCGGCGGAGATCCTGCTGTTCGGGGCGGAGGACGAGGACGCGGCCATCCACGCGCCCAACGAGCGGGTGGACCTGGAGGAGCTACGGCGGGTGGCGACGACGGAGGCCCTGTTCCTCCACGAGCTCAGCCTCCCCTCCGCGCTCGGGGTGTGACGACAGGTCGCGCGGGCTCACCCCGGATGGGGAGCCCGCGCGAGCCCTAAGATCCGGTTCATGCGTTCCGCGATCTTAGGCGGCCTGTCCGCCACCTTCCTGCTGGCCGCCACGGCTCCCGCCGTGGCCGCCGCCCCCACCGAGCCGTTGACCTCCGCACAGCTGAGCGAGGCCCTGATCACGCCCGGCGACCTGGGCGAGGAGTACACGGAGAACCCGAAGCACAACCGTGAGGCGCTGGACTCCGAGTCGGCGCACACGAAGAAGTGCCGGAGCGCCATCAAGGCGCTGAAGCCCATTCTCACGAGCAAGGCGGCGGCCTTCATCGACGAGGAGGGCAAGCCGTCCGGCGTCAAGCAGTTCCTGATCAGCGGGACTCCCGCGCGGCTGGCCCGCTGGGAGCCCGTGGGCAAGGTCATGGTCCGCGACTGCGCCGGGGTCAAGGCGAACTCCGGCTCCTCCAAGGCCGGCATCACCAAGCTCTCCATCGGCAAGTTCGGCGCCTGGACCTACGCCATCAGGCACCGCAAGACGATCCCCGCCCTGAACTCCAAGCCGAGTTTCGCGGCGGACGTCGTGCTCATCGGGACCGGGAACAGCGTCATGCTGCTGGTGAGCGACGGCTTCTTCGGGACGTTCGATCCGGGCCTGAGCAAGCGGGCGGCGAAGGTGGCCATGCGGAAGCTGCAGGACGCCCAGACGACCGCCGCCGAGTAAAGAAGGATGGTCCCGGCGTATCGGGGGCGCCGGGTTCAGCAGTCGATCAGCGTCAGCAGGCGGTCGGCCTGGGCGCGGTCCGCGGCGGTCAGGGCGATGCCTCTGACCAGGGTCAGCAGGTCGCGTACGTCGAGATCGGCCCGTACGGCGCCCGCCCGCTTGGCCGCGTCCAGCAGGCCCGAGGCTGTGTCGATCATGGACGCGTGCCACTGCGCCACCAGAGCGGTGGCAGCGCTGTCGCCGGTGACCGCCAGGGCCAGGTCGCGCTTGGAGGCGATGTGGTCCATGAAGAGCCGCAGCCATTCGTGGAGCGCCTCCCCCGGCGGCTCGGCGGCCGGCAGGGCCCGGCCGCGGGCGCACAGCTGGGCGACCTCGTCCGCGTAGACGGCGACCAGCAGGTCCGTACGGGCGGGGAAATGTCGGTACATGGTGGCGTTGCCGACCCCGGCCCGGCGGGCCACGTCGTCGAGCGGCGCGTCGGTGCCGCGTTCGGCGAAGACCTGCGCGGCCGCGGCCAGCAGCAGGTCGTAGTTGCGCTGCGCATCCGCCCGGCGAGGACGCGATCCCATCCGTCTCCTTGCTAAGTGGGGAACTCCCCATCTAGTCTAGTGCCATCAACTAAATGGGGAGCTCCCCACTTAATCCAGGAGGCGGGCATGGCGGCGACGGCCGGCGAAGTGCATCGGCGCATCATCGAGCTCTACGGGGCCGGGCGGATCGACGAGGGGCTGGCGCTCATCGACCCCGACGTGATCGACCACCGGGGCGGCTCGGACGGCGACCACCATGGCCTGGCGGCGTGGAGGGAGAAGTGGGAGCGGGCTCTGTCCGGCGGGACGGGCTTTCATGACATGTCCGTCACAGTGGAGCAGAACATCTCGACCGACGACCTGTCCACCAACGTCTACCTCAGCTGCGGCACGCACACCGCCTCGGGGCGCCGCTACGAGGTGCGGGGCATGGACCTGATCCGCGTCAGGGACGGCAGGATCGTCGAACACTGGGCCATCAGGGACTCCGTGGCCATGAGCCACCAGCTCGGCCTGGATCAGTGATACCGGTGCACCAGCCGGAGGCCCGCCTCCACCAGCACCCAGCCCAGCCGCACCTCCAGAGCGCGGACCACCGAACCGCCCGGCCGGCGGCGCTCCGCACCGGCCCGCTGCTCGCCTGCGCGGGCACGCCGCCGCAGCACGCCCGCGCGGGCGTGGCTCCACGCGTCGGCTCGTAGCTCACGGGCTCGCGCCCGCTCCACGTACAGGTATAACTCCGGATACATCACACCCTCCTCGGTCAGATCAGGTCAGGTCCGGAACGGGAAGCCGTACATGTGCACGGCCACGTTCTCCCGGTTCTTGACGTCGCCCGCCTCGCGAGCGGCCGTCCCGTGCGCCCGCCACTTCCTGACGACCTCGTTGAGCTCGTCGCCCAACCGGTGCAGCTCCTCGGCGGTCAGCGAGAGCATGAACTCGGAGCTGAAGGCCGAATTGCGCCAGTCGCCGGGCCAGGCCGACTGGGCGTCGAGGAAGCTCTCGTACATCTCGTTCTGCTGGCGGGCGTGCATGCGCGACACCGCGGTGTGGACGGCGGCGCGCTCCGGCGCGTCGCGGAAGTCCTCGTCCCGAGTGCTGATGCTGGCGTCGGCCGGCTGCCACCAGCGCTCCCGTGCGTCGCCGCGCGCCACCGCCTCCTCGATGAGGCCGTGCGCGGCCAGCTTGCGCAGGTGGTAGCTGACCAGCGAGACGGCCTCGTCGACCTGGTCGGCCAGCTGGGAGGCGGTCGCCGCGCCCGTCACCTTGAGCGCGCGGTAGAGCTTCATGCGCAGCGGATGCCCCAGCGCCTTCAGCGTGTCGAGGTCCTTGATGCGACGACTCTCCTCGGTGGCCATGGAACCACCCTAGAAGCGAAAGGAAATTTGCGCAAATAAATTTGCGCACTAGGGGGTATGGTGACGGGCATGGCGACGTTCGCACTGATCCACGGGGGCGGCGGGTCCGTGTGGGACTGGCATCTGCTGGAGCCCGAGCTGCGCGAGCGCGGGCACGACGTCGTGGCGGTGAGCCTGCCGATCGAGGACGAGGCCGCCGGCCTGCTCGACCATGCCGACGCGGTGGTGGAGGCGGTCGGAGGCCGGCGCGACCTGGTCGTCGTGGCGCACTCGTGGGGCGGCTTCGTCGGGCCGCTCGTCTGCGCCCGCACGCCGGCCGACCTCCTGGTGCTGGTCACAGCGATGATCCCGGCCCCCGGCGAGCCGCCGTCCGACTGGTGGGCCGGCACGGGGTTCGATTCGAAGGACATGTCCGATCTGATCGGCCTGTTTCTGCACGACGTGCCCAGGGACGTGGCCGAGGAGCTGCTGACCAGGGGACGGGATCACGCGGACAGGGCCATGGGAGCCATGCCCCATGCTGGCCCGGCCGAAGGAACTGGCCGACCGCCTGGAGGGTTACCTCACCGGCAGGTCGTAGACGCGGCGCACGCTACTGCCGAGGCGGGCCACGTTCGCGCCGTACACGTGGATCGACACCCCCACCTCGCCGCTGGTGTTGCGGACCTTGTGGATGTCCCCGGGCGGCGCGAACCCGCTCACCTCGCCCGGCCGGTTGTCCGCCCGCCCGATCTCGGCCAGATGGTCGCCCATGTCGCGGTAGAGGGTCTCGTGCTCGATCCCGCTGATGATGCCGAACGCGCACCACGACACGTGGTCATGGATCTGCGTCTCCTGGCCGGGACGCCACACGACGCTCACGATGGAGAAGTCCTCCTCGCAGTGGAGCGGGCGGGACACGTAGCCGTCGGGCGAGCCCTCACGTTCGCGCGGCGTGAGGATGTCGAGCCCGGGAAGCCGGCCACGCAGCAGGTCCGCGACGGCGAACGCGGTCTTGGCGCGCCCGAGCCGCCGCGCCACGATCTCGGAGATGCCGGTCACGAGCACGTCCAGCCCTGGCCTCGTGGAGGTGGCAGCGGCCATATTCATGGTGTCCCCCTAGGGAAAGCAGACAATCATCCTTCCCCTTCTACGGTGCTACACCTCCACCGATAGGTCCAACAGAAGTTCTCTGGCCCATTCATAGATACGATTGATGAATGCTGGATGTCGTGCGCCTTCGCGTTCTCGTCGCCGTCGCCCGCAAGGGCTCGCTGACCGCCGCCGCCAAGGAGCTCCACTACTCGCAGCCCTCGGTCAGCCACCACCTGGCCCGGCTGGAGGCGGAGACCGGGGCCCGGCTCGTCCAGCGCGTCGGGCGCGGCGTCAGGCTCACCGAGGCGGGCCGGCTGCTCGCCGAGCGAGCCGCGGAGATCATCGACCGCCTCGACGCCACCTCCGAGGAGCTCGCCGCGCACGTGGGGCTGCGCTCGGGGCGCGTACGGCTGGCCGCGTTCCCCTCGGCGCTGGGCACGTTCATCCCGAAGGCGGCGGGGCTGCTGTCGGCCGCCCACCCCGGGCTGCGCCTGCAGCTCACCGAGATCGAGCCGCCGGAGGCGCTCAGGCTGCTGCGGTCCGGACGGGTGGATGTGGCCGTGATCTTCCGGTACGACGACACCGCCCCCGAGGACGGCGACATCCGCATGATCCACCTCCTCGACGACCCCAGCTACCTGGTGGCCAGGGGTCCGGCGGGCCAGCCGGCCGACCACGCGGACTCGGCCTGGATCGCCGGATGCGACCGGTGCAGGAGCCATTTGCTGGACATCTGCGAGAAGGCGGGATTCACCCCGCAGATCTCGTTCACCAGCGACGACATCGTGGCCGTGCAGGCCCTGGTGGCGGCCGGGCTGGGCCTGACCATGCTGCCGGGGCTGGCGCTGCGGGCCCACCGCAACCCGGACGTGCAGGTGGCCGAGGTGCAGGGCTCGACCCGGCACGTGTACGCCGCCGTCTACGGCGAGCCGCCCCATCCGCCGGCCACGGAGGCGCTGCTGGAGGCGCTGCGGGAAAGCCTTTGACGCCGCCCTTACGATGACCCCATGCCGGATATTTCGACTCTCGCGCTCTTCTGCGCGGCCACTCTCGGCCTGCTCGTGGTCCCCGGACCGGCGGTCCTCTACATCGTCACCCGGAGCGTCTCCCAGGGCCGGGCCGCGGGCGTGATCTCGGTGCTCGGCGTGCACACGGGCTCGCTCGTCCACATCGCGGCGGCGGCCCTGGGCCTCAGCGCGCTGCTGGCGGCCTCTGCCACGGCGTTCACCATCGTGAAGTACGTGGGCGTGGCCTACCTGCTCTGGCTCGGCGTGCGCAAGCTGATGCAGCGCGAAGAGGGCGAGCAGGTGCTGGAGCTGCAGGTGCAGTCGAAGCGGCGGCTGTTCTGGGAGGGCTTCGTGGTGAACGTCCTCAACCCCAAGACGGCCATCTTCTTCCTGACGTTCCTGCCGCTGTTCACCGACCCGGCCGCGGGGCCCGTCGGCCTGCAGATCCTGCTGTTCGGAGGGCTGTGGCTGCTGCTGGGGATGGCGTCCGACGGCGCGTACGCGATGCTCTCGTCGGCGCTGGCGGGCCGGCTGCGCGGGTCCGCCCGTGCGCGCCGCCGGCTGAACGTGAGCAGCGGGCTGGTCTACCTGGGGCTGGCGGCCTGGCTCACAACCGAGAAGGCCTGACAAGCCAGGAAATTTCCGGCTCATAGTGCGATAGTGAGATCAGATCAGGGAGACGGCACGTCGGGACGTAGCTAAGAGGCGGACCTCATGGACACGCCACCGCACCGCCTCGGGCTCGAACGGGTCGTCGAGGTCTACTCGGGTCACGACGACCTCGTCGGCGTGACCGGCTCCGGCTATGCGATCGGCGCCGATCTGGTGCTGACCTCCGGCCTGGTGGTGGCCCCCGGCCTGCCGTGCCAGGTACGCGCGGCCGATTCGGGCCAGTGGGCCGAGGCCGAGCAGGTGTGGCGCGGACGCGGCGGGGCGGGCGCGGTGCTCCTACGGGTCGCCGGGTCGCCCTGGGCCGGCGTCCCCGGCATCGAACACGTCCGCTGGGCCAGGGTGGCCGCCTCCTCCGGCGCGTCGACGGGCTTCAGGGTGCGCTGCGTGGCCAGAGGGTTCCCGTGGCTGGGGCGACGGGCCGGAGGCCGGGACGCGGAGACCGTGACGGGCCTGGTCGACGCCCCCACCGGCGCGGTGTCGAAAGTCCTGGCGGTCAGCGTGCTGAGCCCCGGGCCCGAGTCGCCGCCCGGCGCGCTGAGCCCCGGGCCCGAGTCGCCGCCCGGCGCGCTGACGCGGGGTCTGTCGGGCGCCGTCCTGCTCGCCGAGCCGGCCGGGCAGATCATCGGGGTGGTCGCCGCCGGCTCGTCCGGGACCGCGCCGCACGACCTGGACGCGGTGCCCGCGACCGCGCTGCTGGGCGACGAACGGTTCTGCGAGCTGGCGGGCGTGGCGCCCGGCCGGCTGGAGACCGTGGCGGAGGACGTCCCCTCGGTGATCCTCGCCGACCTCCTGACCCCCGCCCGCGAGAGGCTGCCCCAGGACTGCTCGGACTGGACGCTGCTGATGGCGCGGCACGCGGTGGTGCCGTTCCTGGGGAGGGACGAGCAGCTGGCGGACCTGCGCGCGTGGGCCGCCGAACCGGCCGCCCTGTCGATCGCGGTGCTGACCGGCCGCAGCGGCACGGGCAAGACGAGGCTCGCGGGCGAGCTCTGCGCGGAGCTGGCCGAGGCCGGCTGGGACACCGGATTCCTGCCGCTGGACTCCGCCGCCGGCCCGCTGACCGGCCGGGCCCTGGAGGCGTTACGCCCGACCCTGCTCGTCGTGGACCATCCTGAGCCGTCCCCGCCCCTGGTCGGCGAGCTGGTACGACGCCTGGCCAAGCACGGGCGCAACCCTCGCGTACGGCTCCTGCTGCTGGCCCGCGACCTCGCCGAGGCGGACTGGTGGCGGCGGCTCGACACGGCGGCCGGCGGCTGGCTGAGGCGGCTCACCTCCACGACGGTCCAGCTCAACGCCCACCCGCTCACCCTGGCGGAGCGCACGGACCACGCGCTCGCCGCCATGAAGGCGTTCGCCCCCAGCCGGGCCGCCCTGCCCGCCCCTCCCCGCCTCGACGACCCGGAGTACGGCCTCCCGCTCCACGTCCACCTGGCGGCGCTGCTGCGGCTGTGCGACGACGAGCGGCCCGGACCCCCTCCCGCAGGAGAACCGCACGCGCGCGACCCCGACGCCGACGCGCACACCCAGCCGATGCGGCTGCACGGCGGCGGCCTGCTCCGGCGGTTCCTGGCGCGGGAGAGCGACCAGTGGGCGCGGGTCTGGCCCGCCGAGCACGAACGCGTGGACGACGTGACGGCGCGCCAGGCCGTGGCGGTGCTCACGCTCACCGCGCCGACCCCTGCGGAGCTGCCTGGCCTGCTGACGGCCGTACCCGGACTGCGTGGCGGGAGCGGGCCCCACGGCCACACCACCAACGCGGCCCGCTGGCTGGGCACCGTCTTCCCGAGCGGCGAGCTGGGCCCCGACCTGGTGGCCGAGGAGCTCCTGGCCGGGACGGAGGGCCTGGACGAGCTCGTGCTCGCCCTCCACGATCACGAGGGCCGCACGGTCCACCACCTCGTCCACCTGCTGCACGTCCTGCGCCTGTCCGCCGACCGGGCGCCGGTCGGGTCGGCGCTGCGCTCGCTGGTCGGGGCCAGGATCGGCGTGATGGTCGCCGAGGCCGCCGCGAACCCCGCCACCCGGCTCGGGGACATGCTCAACGCCGCGCTCATGCTCTTTCCCGCCGACCGGGAGCTCGCCGCGACCGCGTCCGGCCTGCTGGAGAGCGAGCGGGGGGCGGGGCTGGGACTGCGGGCGTTATACGTCACCCTCGGCGAGCTGGCCGTACGGCACCGCCGGGCGAGCGGCGAGCGGACCGCGCCGGCCGCGGGATTGTCCTGGCTGTCCGGGCGGCTGGTGGCCGTGGGACGGGTCGGCGAGGCGGTCGTGGCGGCGGCGGAGGCCGTCGAGATCTACGCGGCCGCTCCCCCGTACGAGGCGGCGGCCGGGAGGGCGGAGGCGCTGTTCAACCTGGGGGCGTGCCTGCTGCTCGCGGGCGAGGCCGGTTCGGCGCTCAAGCCCGCCCAGGAGGCGGCGGCCAGGTTCCGCATCCTGGCCGAGGAGGATCCGGGGTACGCGGCGGAGGCGGCGCGGGCGCACCACAATGTCGCGTGCGCGCTGCTGGAGCTCGGGCGGCTGGAGGAGGCCGTGGCGGCGTTCGAGGCGGCGGGCGGTGACGCCGGAACCGCGGCCCATCTGACGGTACTCGCCTCCGCACCCCCTCGACCGGCCTTCCCGCCGCCACCGGGAGCCGGGTTCCAGCCGGGCGACACGCCGCCGATGGGATTGCTCGCCGCGCCGGCCCTCGCGCCGCCTCAGGTGGGGGACGGGCCGGTGCCGGGCCCCGGGCCGCTGGTGCCGTTCGAGGCGGCGGACGGCGGCGCGCTGCCCGAGCTGGCCGCCTGCCTGGCCGTCGCCGCCACCGCGGCCGTCAAGGGCGTGGCCCCCACGAACAGGGACCTGGCCCACCACCTCCACCTCCTGGCCGCCCGGCTCGAAGGGCAGGGCAGGCCCGCCGATGCCGTCGTCCCCGCCTCGCAGGCCGTCGTACGGCTGCGCGGCCTCGCCGCCCAGGAGCCCGGCCTGCGGTCCATGCTCGCCGACGCCGCCGGGCTGCTGGCCGGGCTCCATGCCCGGCTGGACGACCTGGACGCCGCCGTGCGCTCCGCCGCCGAAGCCGTACGCAACCTGCGCGCCCTGGTCGCCCTGGAGCCCGACGAGCACCGCCACGCCCTGACCGGGCAGCTGCTGGAGCTGGGCGAGCTGCTGCTGGCCGACGACCGGCCCGAGGCGGCGCTGGGACCGTTGCAGGAGGCCATGAGCGTGGCGGCCGACCGGCATCCGGCCACGGAGGCGAGGGCCAGGCGGCTGCTCGGCCTGTGCCTGGACGAGCTCGGGCGGCCCGCCGACGGCCGGGCGCAGCTGGAGCTCGCCGCCGAGCTGTATGACGGGCTGGGCACCGAGAGCCTGGCGGCCGAGGACGGCTCCCCCGCGCGGCACGCGGCCGAGGTGCGGGCGCGGGCGGGGCGGCCGGAGCCGGCGGCCGGCCGCGCGGGCGGGCGGCCGTGGCTGCTGGAGCTGGTCACCTCGCGGCCGGAGGAGGCCGTGGTCAGCGCGGAGCGGCGGCTGGTGGAGTGCCGGCGGGCCGCCGAGGAGGGCGGCACGCCGGAGATCCATGCCTACATCTCCGCGCAGGCCGTGCTCGCCCGGGCCTGGACGGACGTGGGGCGGGCCGGGGACGGGCTCGTGCTCGCGACGCAGGCCGCCGAGCTGCTGCGCCGCCACCCCGTACCGGAGGCCCCGCAGCGGGAGCCCGGCCCGGAGCGGCCGCACGCGATCGCCGTGGGGATGGTGGCGGCGGCGCTCGGCAGGGCGCTCGTGGGGCTGGGGCGCTCCGAGGAGGCCGGGCCGCACCTGCGGGCCGCCATCGAGTCCTACGAGCCGATGGCCGAGACGAGCGTCGTGTTCCGTACGGAGCTGGCCGAGCTGCTGATCCTTGAGACGACCGCGCTGTCCCGGGCCGGCGCGGAGGCGGCCGCGGACCGGCTGGTGGAGCTGTACGACGGGCTCGTGTCGGAAGGGCTCGCGGCCGCGTCCGCCCTCGCCGGGGCGCTGTGCCTCCAGGGCGGCGTCCGCTTCGCCGGGCAGGACGTCGAAGGCGCGCTCCAGTCGGCCACCCGGGCCCTCGACGTCCCGACGCCGGCGGACGACCGGCTGCTGACCGCCGCCTGCCTGGAGCTCGCCGGCCTGTGCCTGGCCGAGCTGCGCGAACCCGGCGCGGCCGGGCCGAAGCTGGCCGAGGGCACCGAGCTGATGACCGACCCGCCGCCGGAGCTCGCCGGCGTGCACCTGCTCGCCCTCGCGCGGCTGGCCGGCATGCGGGTCGAGGAGGAAGGACCGGCCGCGGGCCTCCCTCTCTACCGCCGGATACTCGACACGCGGCCGCTTCCCGGGACGGAGGTGCTCGGAACGCTCATCGAGGAGATCTCCGGCTTCCGGGGCGACCCGGCCGAGCTGCTTGCCTCGCTCGCGTCGTTCGCGGACGCGCTGGCGCGGGAGGTGCCGCTGAGCAGCGGTGACGGCGCCGAGGTGCACGACCGGTACGGGCGGTGCCTGACGCGGCTCGGCATCGCCGCGCAGGAAGGCACGGCGCAGGAGAGCACGGCGGTGCTCTGCGCGGAGCTGGCGGTCCGGGTCTACCAGGGGCTGGCCGCGTTCTCCGGCGACCATCGCGAACGGCTCGGCCTGGCGCTGGCCGAGCTCGCCCGGCTCGGCCAGGCCGATCCCGCCGTCCTGGAGCAGGCCGTCTGTCTCCTGGCCGGGCAGCCGGGCGGCGCTCTGGCGGACGTCCTCAACCGCTACGCCCTCCTGCTGCTCGAACAGGGCCGCCCCGTGGAGGCGCTGGCGCACTGCGAGCGGGCCGCCGACCTGTGCGACGAGCTGGACGACCCGGCCGTGGCCGCCGTGACGTACGCCCGGCTCGGCGCCGCCCTGGCCATGCTCGAACGCCCCCAGGCCGCCCTGGAGGCCGTCACCTGGTCGTTGGCCGAGCTGGACCGGGCCCCGGATGCCGGGCCGGAGCTGCGCCGCGTGCGGGCTCAGGCGACCCAGGTGCGCGGGCAGGCGCTGCGGGCGTCCGACGGCAGGGAGCAGGAGGCGCTGGCGCACCTCATGGAGGCGTTGCGGCTCTACACGGACCTGTCGGAGCAGCGGGAGGCCGCCGAGACCGCCGCGGTGATCGCCGACGACCTGCTGGCCGCCGGGCGGCCGGAGGAGGCCGCCGAGTACGCCGGGATCGCCGCCGCCGGACAGCCGCCGGGCACGCTCAAGCACACGCTGGCCACCCAGCGGCTCGTCCGCTGCCACATGATGCGCGGCGAGCTCGCCGAGGCCAACGCGCTCGTCGAGGAGCTGATCCCGCGGGCGAGGAGGTCGCCGGACGATCTCACGTACCGAGCTGTCCTCGCCGACTCCCTGGCGCAGAGCTCCGAGCTGCTGCCCCTGCTCGGGCTGGACGAGGGGACCGAGGCCGAGACCAGGGCCAGGGAGGCCATCCGGATCTACGACGAGCTGCTGACCACCGGCGTGAACGCGCAGGCCCTGCACACCAGCCGGGCGGGCGCCTGCCTCACGCTGGCCTCCGCGCTCAGGATGCGGGACCTGGCCGCCGAGGCGATCCAGCCGCTGCGGGAGGCGGTGGCGGCGCTGGAGCGGTTCGGTCCGGGAAGCGCCGTGGAGCAGCGGTCCGGCCAGGGCAACCCGATGCAGCGCGAGCTGCTGTCCAGGGCGATGCTCATGCTGGGCGACGCGCTCATGGAGGCGGGCCGGGCGCTGGAGGCGGGGCTCGTCTTCCACCGCGCCACACAGGTGACCCGGGACGAGCTGTCCAGGGCCGTGGCGCACGCCCGGCTCGGCCTGTGCCAGCAGGAGCTCGGCAGGGACGACGCCGCCGACGCCGCGCTGCGGGTCTCCGCGGGGCTGCTGCGGGACCTGGTGACCCACGACGGCGTCCCCGGCCTGCTCCGCGACGTGCTGCGGGGCAGGCTGAAGCTGCTGGAGAAGACGGGCAGGCGCGAGGAGACGGCGGCGATCGAAGCGGAGCTGCAGCGGCTCTAGGAGGAGCTCTGGGCGTCGCTCGCCTGGACCGTCTCGCGGGCCCACCGGTAGTCGGCCTTGCCCGCCGGCGAGCGCACCATCTGCTCCACGAACGCGTACGTACGAGGCACCTTGTACCCCGCCAGCAGCGTCCTGCAGTGCGCGTCCAGCTCCTCGGCCGTGACCTCGACGCCCGGCCGCGGCTCCACCACGGCCGCGACCCTGTTGCCCCACCGCTCGTCCGGCACCCCGGTCACCACCGCGTCGAACACCGACGGATGCCCCTTGAGCACCGCCTCGATCTCCTCGGGGAACACCTTCTCCCCGCCGGTGTTGATGCACTGCGAGCCGCGGCCGAACACGTTCACGGTCCCGTCGGTCTCCACCGTCGCCAGGTCGCCGGTCAGCAGCCAGCGGGTGCCGTCCTCGTCGGTGACGAACGTGCGGGCCGTCTTGTCGGGGTCGTTGTAGTAGCCGAACGCCACCCGCCCGGCCTTGGCCACGGTCCCGAGCTGCCCGGAGCCGGGCTCGACGGGCCGGTGCCGCTCGTCGAGGACGGCCAGCTTCGCCACGGAGTTCGGCTGGTAGCGCAGGCCCTTCTCCGGGGAGGACCCGGCCACGCCGGAGGCGGTGAAGCCGGACTCGGTGGAGCCGAAGTTGTCCAGGATCCCGACGTTCGGGAGTAACTCCTGGAGCCGGTCGCGTACGGCGCCCGACAGGATCGCCCCGGTCGAGCTGAGCAGGAGCAGCGACGAGACGTCGTAGCCGCCCTTCTCCAGCGCCTCGGCCAGGGGCCTGGCCATGGCGTCGCCGGTGATGTTCATGGTGAACACGCGCTCGCGCTCGACCGCCCGCCACACGTCCTCGGCGTCGAACTTGCGCACGTACACCATGGTCGCGCCCATCCACCAGGCGATGAACGTGGCCATCTGAGCGGCCCCGTGCATCAGCGGCGCCGCGGCCATCATGACCATCGGGCCGGCCTTGACGGCCTCGTCGATCACCTCGCGCGGGGTGGCGCGCGGCTCGCCGTACGGGTTGCCGCCGCCGAAGGCCATGAACAGGTCCTCGACCCGCCACATCGCCCCCTTGGGCATGCCCGTGGTGCCGCCGGTGTAGATGATGTAGACGTCCTTGCCCGAGCGCGCCGGGAAACCGCGTTCCGGCCGCCCGCGCTCCAGAGCCGTCTCGTACGGCACCGCCGAGCCGATCTCCGACGGCCCGCCCACCGAGATCAGGTGCTCCAGCAGGGGCGCCCGGTCCGCCACGGCGGCCACCCGCGCGTCGAACTCCACGTCGTAGACCAGCGCCCGGATGTCGGAGTCGCGGTAGAGGTAGAGCAGCTCTGACTCGACGTAGCGGTAGTTGACGTTGATCGGCACGGCCCGGATCTTCAGCGCGGCCAGCAGGCCCGCCACGTACTCGATGCCGTTGTAGAGGTGCAGGCCGACGTGCTGGCCGGGCTGGACGCCCAGGTCCATGAGGTAGTGGGCGAGCCGGTTGGACTCGGCCTCCAGCTCGGCGTAGGTGCGCCGGTCCGAGCCGCAGACGACGGCGGTCCTGTCCCCGATCGCGTCCGCGAGGCCTTCGAACAGGTCAGCGTGGTTGAACTCCATCAGGGTCTCTCCCGTCCGACGATCCACATCGCGAAGAACTGGGCTCCCCCGCCATAGGCGTGGCCGAGCGCCGTACGGGCGCCGTCCACCTGGTGCTCGCCCGCCATCCCGCGCACCTGCAGCGCGGCCTCGGCGAACCTGATCAGTCCCGACGCCCCGATCGGGTTGCTCGACAGCACCCCGCCCGAGGCGTTCCACGGGGTGTCACCGTCGAGCGCCGTCGCGCCCGACTCGGTGAGCTTCCACCCCTCCCCCTCCGCCGCGAACCCCAGGTTCTCCAGCCACATCGGCTCGTACCAGGAGAACGGGACATAGGTCTCGGCCACGTCGATCTGCCGCCGCGGGTCGGTGATGCCGGCCTGGCGGTAGACGTCGGCCGCGCAGTCCTTGCCCGCCTGCGGGCTGACCGTGTCGCGGCCGGCGCGGAAGATCGGCTCGGAGCGCATGGCGGTGCCGTGCACCCAGGCCGGGGTGCCGGTGACCTTCGACTCCGACGACAGCACCATCGCGCAGGCGCCGTCGCTGGACGGGCAGGTCTCCAGGTAGCGGATCGGCTCCCACAACATCGGCGTGGACTCGACCATCTTCTGGTCGATGCCGGGGATCCTGAGGTGCGCGTACGGGTTCTTGAGCGCGTTGAGCCGGTCCTTGACCGCGACCAGCGTCCCGATGTGATCGGGCGCGCCCGATCTGCGCATGTACTCGCGGATGTGCGGCGCGAAGTAGCCGCCCGCGCCCACGACCAGCGACGCGCTGAACGGCAGGTGCGTGGACAGCGCCCAGGTGGCGTTCGACTCCGACTGCTTCTCGAACGCCACCACGAGCACCCGGTCGTGCACGCCGCCCTGGATGAGGCTGGCGCCGACCAGCGCCGTGGAGCCGCCCACGCTGCCGGCCGTGTGCACCCGCATCATCGGCTTGCCCGCCGCGCCGAGGGCGTCCGCCAGGTACGACTCCGGCATCATCACGCCCTCGAACAGGTCCGGCGCCTTGCCGATGACCACGGCGTCGATGTCCTTGAACGACAGCCCGGCGTCCTCCAGCGCCCGCAGCGCCGCCTCGCGCACCAGCCCGGCGATCGAGACGTCCCTGCGCTTGGTCGTGTAGTGCGTCTGCCCGACGCCGATGACCGCACAGCGGTTGCCCATGTCACGCCTCCAATACGGTGACGAGGTTGTGCTGCAGGCAGGGGCCGCCGGCGGCGTGCCCGACGGTGCGGCTCGCGTCGCCGTCGAGAATGCGCCGCGCGGCCTCGCCGATGCGGATGAGGCCCGTGGCCATGACCGGGTTGGCGGCCAGCGGGCCACCGGACGGGTTGATCACCGTTTCGCCGGGCAGCTCCAGCGCCCGGCGCAGGATGATCTCCTCATGGGGAAACTGGGCGTGCAGCTCGGCCACCTCGACGGGCCCCTTGCCGACCCCCGCCGCCCGTGCGGCGTCGGCCGCCGAGGCCGACACCGAAAGGTCACGCATGCCCAGGTAATGGGGCTCGATGCGGTGGGCGATGCCCCTGATGTAGGCGGGGTTCGGGCACAGCTGCCCGGCCAGGTCACCGGCCGCGAGCACGATCGCCGCCGCGCCGTCCGTGATGGGCGGCACGTCCGTCTTCTTCAGCGGTTGCACCGCGAAGTCCTCGCCGTCCGGGTCGGGCAGATCGAGCGCGTACGGGTTGCCCCGCCCGTCCGCCCGGCTCCTGCGGACGATCTCGTCGAGCTCCTTGCGGTCCGCGCCGACCGCGCCGGCCTGCAGCGCGGCGTAGGAGAGCAGGTCGAGGCCGAGCGGCGCCAGATAGTACGGGTCGAGCTGGATCGTCATGATCGTGTTCAGGTCGCCGAGGGACGACTTGCCGAACCCGTAGACCAGGGCCGAGTCGATGTCGCCGTGCTGGAGCCGGACCCACGCCTCGTACAGGGCCCAGGCTCCGTCCATCTCCACGTGGCTCTCCGAGATGGGCGGCCAGGCGCCCAGCGCGTCGAGGGCCGACACGAACGAGAACGGGGCGCCCGCGAGGTAGTCGCAGCTGCCGGAGCAGGTGAAGCCGAACCTCTTGAGCCCGGTGCGCTCCTTGACCTCGTCGATCACGGGCAGGATCAGCTCGGGCTCGGTCTGCCCGGCGTCGTGGTCGGTGTGCCGGGTCTGGGCGAACGCGACGATCGCGACATCTCTCATGACAGCTCCACGTCGGGCTCGCCGGTGGGGGCGAACCAGCGGATGTTCGACATTGACGCCGTACGCTCGCTCTCCGGCACCCAGACCGCCCTGACCCGCATGCCCTGGCGCACCTCGTGAGCGGGTACGTCCCCGATGAGCGCGATCATGGGGATGTCGGCGTTGTCGAGCAGGATGTACGCCGACACGAACGGCACCTGCGGGGCCCGCGGATCGGGCAGGTTGTTGATGGCGAACGTGGTGATCGTGCCGGTGTCGGGCAGTTCGAGCGTCTCCGCGATGCCGCTTCCGCATTCGGGGCAGGACGCCCGGTACGGCACGTACACCTTGTCGCAGCTCTCGCACCGCCCGCCGAGGAAGACGCCGCGCCGGACGCCCTCCAGGAAGACGCGGAGCGCGCCGCCCGCCTGGAGGCGGTATTCGGCGCGCACGTTGGAGACGATCTTCGTGACCTCGGGGGCGAAATGGGAAATGTCGCGTATGTGACCGGTGGGCCGGTCGCTCCAGACCGGCCAGACGCGCGCCCCCACGGCCAGCGCCTTGGGGTTGCCCGCGTCCACGGCGTGGACCAGCGCGGTGTCGGCGCCGTCCAGCTTGATCAGCGCCCAGGCGAAGGGGCGGTCGAGCGGGTGGCCTTCGAGCGGCTCGTCCACCCACGCCCAGGTGGTGACCGTGCCGGCCGGGCCGACCTCGACATACTCGCCGGTCACCGGCTCGCCGGTCGCGGGGTCGTACTCCAGGGGCGGCACGAGCACCTTGCCCTCGTTCGTCCGCACCCCGACGATGCGCCGGCCGCGCAACTCGCTCAGGAACCGGCCGATCACGGGGCCTGTGGTTCTCGTGTAGCCGCCCGGGAACTCCAGGACGTGCTGGGCGACCAGCGGATCAGATGGCACGGTCTCGTCCCTCCCAGTACGGGGCGCGGAGCTTGCGTTTGAGCAGCTTGCCGTTCGGCTCTCGGGGCATCTCGGCGATGAAGTCGACGCTCTTGGGCCACTTCATCCTGGACAGGCGACCCTCCAGCGACGCGAGCAGCTCGCGGGCCAGCTCGGGGCCGGGCTCGATGCCCGGCGCGGGCTCGACCACGGCCTTGATCTGCTCGCCCCACTCCTCGTCCGGGATGCCGAACACGGCCACGTCCGCCACCTTCGGGTGGATCATGAGCTCGTTCTCGATCTCGGCCGGGTAGATGTTCGCCCCGCCGGAGATGATCATGTCGGCCTTGCGGTCGCAGAGGTAGAGGAAGCCGTCCTCGTCCAGGTATCCGATGTCCCCTACGGTGAAGTACTCCTTGAGCCGGTTCGCGGCGGTCTTGGCGGGGTCGCCCTTGTACTCGAACGGGACGCCCATCATCTTCATGTAGATCGTCCCGGCGGTGCCGGTCGGCACGGGCTCGCCCTGATCGTCCGCGATCAGCAGCTCGCTGATGGGCCAGGCCTTGCCGACCGTGCCCGGATGCGCCTTCCAGTCCTCGGGCGTGGCCAGGGTGCCGCCGCCCTCGGTGGCCGCGTAGTACTCGTACACGCAGTCGCCCCACCACTCGAGCATCGCCCACTTGACCGGGATCGGACAGGGGGCGGCGGCGTGGATCATCCACTTGAGCGAGGACAGGTCGTACCTGGACCGGGTCTCCTCCGGCAGCGCGAGCAGGCGCTTGAAGTGGGTCGGGACGAGGTGGGAGTTGGTGACGCCGTGGCGCTCGCAGAGCCGGAGCAGCTCTTCGGCGTCCCACTTGTCCATGTAGACGAGCGTGTGTCCCATGTGCAGCGCGGTGCCGCCGAACTGGGTGACCGCCGTGTGGTAGTTCGGGGAGGTGACCAGGTGGGCGTTGGGGCGGCCCGGGGTCATGCCGAACAGTCCGAG
Organism: Nonomuraea sp. JJY05; assembly: GCF_043496855.1. Taxonomy (NCBI): domain Bacteria; kingdom Bacillati; phylum Actinomycetota; class Actinomycetes; order Streptosporangiales; family Streptosporangiaceae; genus Nonomuraea; species Nonomuraea sp. JJY05. The sequence goes on along the minus strand of NZ_JBIEIS010000024.1, from coordinate 160,433 downwards.
CAGGAACGTCATGAGCTCCGCGGAGTCGTCCGGATCGAGGCCGTTCAGCCGGCGCTTGACCCCTTTGGGCTTGCCGGTCGTGCCCGAGGTGTAGTGCATGGTGGCGCCCGCGGTGCGGTCCGCTGGCGCGGTGTCCAGCCGGCCGTCGGTCAGCTCGCTCGCCTGGCGGAAGCCGTCGGCCTTGTCCTCCCCGACGAGGAAGCGTCGGTGCGGCTCGATCGCCTCGGCCGCCCTGGCGCCCTCCTCGAGGTAGCGGGGGTGCACGAAGAACGCCTTGGCCTCGCTGTCGGAGACGATGTACGCGATCTCGGGGCCGGTCAGATGCCAGTTGACCGGGGTGTAGTACCAGCCGGCCTGCATGGCGGCGAGATAGAGCACGAGCCCGTCCGCGCCGTTCGGCACCAGGCCGCAGATGCCGTCACCGGGCTGGAGCCCGAGTTCGCGTAAGCCGTGGACGAGACGGTTGGCGCGGGCGAGCAGATCGCCCGCTCGATGCTCCGTGCCGTCGGGGTCCACGGCCGCGATCCACTCGGGATCCGCCTGCGCGAGCCTCCAGAAACCGAGCGTGCCCATCTGCACTCCTCTTGTTCATGGCTTCACTCCGTGAAGCGGGCTCGGTCGCCCTTGATGCCGTCGCCTTCCCCCGCTCTGGTCGCTCCGCTCCCGCCGCTCCTCCAAGGCGACGGCGCTCCCTCGCGTCGCGGCGAGAGCAAAACAGGAACCTGTTCTCGTTTACTGCTGGGAGCGTATCCTGGGGCCGAAGTTCGTAGCAAGCGCTTGATTAGACACTTCGGAGGCGTACGTGGAGCTCCTGCCGATCAGCACTCCCCACTGCCGGATCGAACGAGACGGCCATGTCCTGATCGTCACCATGAACCGGCCGGAGGCGCGCAACGCGCTCTCCTCGGACATGCTGATCGGCCTGGCCTCGGCATGGGCGTACGCGTCGGCCGAGACCGGGATCCGGGTGGCGATCCTGACGGGCGCGGAGGGCACCTTCTGCGCCGGGGCCGACCTCAAGGCGATGGGGCAGCCCTCCACGGACCCCGAGGTCCAGGCCAGGGCCGCGCAGATCCCCAACTTCCACTGGAAGGGCCTGCTCAGGGAGGACCTGCCCACCAAGCCGATCATCAGCGCGGTCGAGGGCTACGCGGTGGCGGGGGGCACGGAGCTGCTGGTGGGGACGGACCTGCGGGTGGTGGCGGAGTCGGCCACGCTGGGGCTGTTCGAGGCCAAGCGGGCGCTCTTCCCCATGGGCGGCAGCGCCGTACGCCTGCCCCGGCAGATCCCGTACTGCCACGCCATGGACCTGCTCCTGACCGGCCGTCCGATCACGGCGGCGGAGGCGCTGTCCATGGGGCTGGTCAACCGGGTGGTGCCGGACGGCCAGTCGCTGGCCTCGGCCCGGGAACTGGCCGAGGACGTCGCCGCTTCGGGCCCGCTGTCCGTGCAGGCGATCCTGCGCACGTACCGGGACACCCTGGGCATGCCGGAGCCGGAGGCGCTGAAGGTGTCGGACGAGATCGGCTGGCCGGTGATCGGGTCGGAGGACGCCAAGGAAGGCACCCGGGCCTTCCGCGAGAAGCGCCCCCCGACCTACCACGCGCGCTAGTCGCCGGTGAGGCGCTCCAGACGTTCGAGCGCCTCACCGTACTCCTCCACCAGGCCGAACATGACGTCCTTGGTCGAGCGGACCTGGTTGGTGATGCCGATGACCTGGCCGGCCGGGAAGGTGGCCAGGTCCGACACGTCGGAGCGGCCGATGCGCCGCAGGGCGTCCGACACCAGCATGAACTGCAGGGGCATCGGCAGCGTGCCGGGCGACTCCTCCGACTCCCACGCCTCCGTCCAGGCGTTCTTGAGCAGCCGCGCGGGCTTGCCGGTCCAGCTGCGCGAGCGGACCGTGTCGCGGGAGGTGGCCTCCAGGATGCGGCGCTTGGCCATCTCCGGGGTGTCGGCCTCCTCGACCGTGAGCCAGAGCGAGCCGGTCCAGACGCCCTCGGCGCCCAGCGCCATCCCCGCCGCCATCTGGCGGCCGTTGCCGATGCCGCCGGCGGCCAGGACGGGCACGTCGACCGCGTCCACGACCTGCGGGATCAGCACCATGGTGGAGATCTCGCCCGTGTGGCCGCCGGCCTCGGTGCCCTGGGCGACCACGACGTCCACACCGACCTCCACCTGCTTGAGCGCGTGGCGGGGCGTGGAGGCCAGGGCGGCGACCTTGACCCCGTGCGCGTGGGCGAGGTCCACCACGTCGGCGGGGGGCGGGCCGAGCGCGTTGGCCAGCAGCGCGATGGGGTGCCGCAGGGCGACCTCGACCTGGGGGCGCGCGGTGGCGTCGGTCCAGCCGAGCAGCACCTTGCCGGGGTCGGCGTCCGACGACAGCGGCGGGACCCCGTGCTTGCCCAGGAGGTTCTCGACGAACGACCGGTGGCCTTCGGGGATCATCGACTGCAGGCGGCCCACCAGCTCCTCGGGCGCGAAGTCGGCGCCCTCGTAGGAGGCGGGCATGACGACGTCCACGCCGTACGGCTTGCCGTCCACGTGGTCGTCGATCCACTTGAGCTCGGTCTCGAGCTCCTCAGGCGTGAAGTAGAGCGCGCCGAGCACACCCATGCCGCCGGCGCGGCTCACGGCCGCGACCACGTCCCGGCAGTGGCTGAAGGCGAAGATCGGGAGCTCGATTCCGAACATGTCCGTGACACGTGTCCGCATGAGCCGACCATAAGCCGCGAAACCAGCGAACTGCAACGCGTTCTACCCTAGAACCTTTGCTCTAGTAACGAGCTCGGCCCGGCTGCTGGCGAGCAGCCGGGCCGAACTGAAACCTGTTTCAGGGCTCACGCGTCGACCGGCTCCTTGACGACGGGGCGCGGCGCGCGGCGGCGGGCGACCACCAGCGCGGCGCCGAACGCGAGCAGGCCCGCCGCCAGCAGCACGATCGGGATCGTGGTCTTCACAAGGGTGATCTGGTTCTTGGCGTCCCGGGCCGTGGCCACCAGATCGGAGATGGTCTTCGGGGTGAAGGAGGCGGTGGCGACCAGGGCCTTGGCCCGCTCGACCCCGTCCTGGCTCTTGAGCGTCTCGTTCCTGCTGACTTCCTGCTTGACCGGCGCGCCGCTGGTGGGCTCGACCCAGTACGTGTCCACGCCCTCGTACCAGCGGTCGACCTGGACGTCACCCGTCCCGGTCATCCCCATCATCGAGGCGGGGGCGCTCAACGTCGCGATCTTGGTCGGCGGCACCTTCAGCTGGAACTTGTAGACGGGCAGCCCGTCGACGGTGTCCTCGCCGACGAACGTCGCGTCGAAGGCGCGCTTGGCCGTCTGGTTGAAGTACTTGTAGGTCTTCTTCTCCACACCGAAGGGGAACAGGTAGATCTGCCCCTCCAGGTTCACGGGCTCCTTGTTGACGCTCACGCCGCAGCAGTTGACGCCCACGCCGGTGTGCCGGTCGAAGGCACTGCGCCGCTCGGAGATGTTGATCTGCGGCTTGTTGTTGGTGACGTCGTCCACCACGGTGAACTCGTCCCAGACGACGCGCGAGTCGGTGGCCTGCGAGACGTCGCCGCGGGTGGTGACCAGCATCTTGAGGTTCGCGGTCAGCACCTTCCCGTCGGCGACGGAGAAGTATTGAGCGGAGGGGGCCTCGAGCTCGACGGTGCTGTACTGGCCTGCCGGCGCGGAGATGATCCTTTCCGCCGCCCAGAACCTGACCATCCCCGCTAGAACGATCAGGAACGCACCAACGGCGACGAGAACGAGTACAGGTGTGCGCTGCATTCAAGATCCTCCTGGCGTCGAAGGTGCGGAAACCGGTTACATACTCAGCGCACCGCCCCCCGGACTTCAAGTCGCGCGTGTGATGTACGTAACATGATCGTTACTGGAAAGTAGCATCCGGCGAGACGTCTTCACAGCCACATCCGAGTAACAAATCGGAACATGTTCTACGAACGGCGGCGGTTCACCCTCCGCAGGCCACTCTCTTGACGTCACCCGCCGGTTGCCTGTACCCAGGCATCGGAACGCGTTCTATTCTGGGTGTCTTCTCAACGGGACGGAGTCGTGGGCATGCGTGCCGATCTGGCCAGGTCCATCCGGCTGTTCCGCGCGTTCACAACAGAGCAGGCCAAGCCGGACGCGTACTACACCACCCTCGCCGCCGACACCGCCGCCCAGCTCGTGGACCGCGTGTCCCTGGCCGGCGCCACCGTGCTCGACGTGGGCGGCGGCCCCGGATACTTCGCCGACGCCTTCAGGCGGGCCGGCGCCCGGTGCGTGTGCGTGGACGTCGACGCGGGAGAGCTGACCGGCCAGGGCACGCCGGGCTCCGGCGTGCTGGGCAGCGCCCTGGAGCTGCCGCTCGCCGACGGGTCGGTCGACGTGTGCTTCTCGTCCAATGTGCTGGAACACGTTCCAGACCCGTGGCGGATGGCGGGCGAGATGGCCCGGGTCACCCGCGAGGGCGGGCTGATCTTCCTCGCGTACACGAACTGGCTCTCCCCGTGGGGAGGGCACGAGACCTCGCCCTGGCACTACCTGGGCGGCGAGCACGCCGCCCGCCGGTACGCGCGGGTGCACGGCAGGCAGCCCAAGAACCGCTACGGGCGCTCGCTCTTCCCCGTCTCCGTCGCGCACGGCCTGCGCTGGGCGCGGTCCGCGCGGGACGTCGAGCTGGTCGACGCCTTCCCGCGGTACCTGCCGTGGTGGTGCCGTCCGCTGGTCAAGGTCCCCGTCGTCCGGGAGTTCGTCACGTGGAACCTCGTCCTGGTGCTCAGGAAGCTCGGATGACCGCCGCCGCGGAAGCACCGGCCGCAGGAGCCCCGTCCGCGGAAGGCCCCGCCACCGGGCGGGACGCCGCGCTCGACGGCATACGGGCCCTGGCCGCGCTCGGCGTCTGGGTCCTGCACGTGGGCGGCAACACCGGGATGATCTACCAGGAGGGCATGTTCGCCTGGATGACGTCCCGGCTCGGCATCGCCGTGCCGATCTTCTTCCTGCTGTCCGGGCTGCTGCTCTACCGGCCGTGGGCCCGTGCCGTGCTGGAGGACGCGCCGTCGCCGCGGGTGGGGACCTATCTGTGGCGCAGGGCGATGCGCGTGCTGCCCGCCTACTGGCTGGTCACCGCGGTGGCGCTCTGGGCCTGGGGGCAGCTCGACTGGACGGGCTGGCTCAAGTGGCTGTTCCTGCTGCAGAACTACTTCGAGCAGGGACGGGCGCCCGACGGGCTCTACCAGATGTGGACGATGCCCATCGAGATGGCCTTCTACCTGGTCCTGCCGGTGCTCGCCTGGCTCCTGCACCGGTGGGCGCGCGGCGGCAACCGGCCCGTCAGGCTGCTCGGCGGCATCGCGGTGCTCCCGGTGATCTCCCTGGCCGGCGTGGTCGTCGCGCACGTGCTGGATCAGCCGGAGCTGGCGCTGTGGCTGCCGAACCACCTGATCTTCTTCGCCGCCGGCATGGCCATGGCCGTGCTGTCGGTGTGGATCAAGCGGCGCGAGGTGGTGGACGCGCTGGCGCCGCAGCTCCTGGTGCTGGCGCTGCTGGCGTTCGCGGTGCTGAGCACGGAGCTGGCCGGGCCGCGCACCCTCACGCTGCCCAGCCTGTCGCAGTCGCTGTGGCGGATGGTCCTGGAGACGGCGGTGGCGGTGCTGCTGGTGGCCCCGTTCGCGCTGGCCTCCCGGCGCGACACGCTGCCGCACCGGGTGCTGGGCAACCCGGTGACCGCCTATCTGGGGCGCATCTCGTACAGCTTCTTCCTGTGGCACGCGCCGGTGATCACGCTCTTCTACAAGATCACCGGCAAGCAGGTGTTCAGCGGCGACTTCGTGGGCGTGGCGGTGCCCACGCTGGTCGGCTCGCTGCTGGTGAGCGCCGTGAGCTACCACCTCGTCGAGGAGAACGCGCTGCGGCTCAGCCGCCGGTGGCGGTCAGCACCTCCTGCTCGACCGGAACCTCAGGCTCCGGTGTCGGCTCCGGCGCCGTGACGAGCTGGCCGAACAGCGAGCCCATCGCCGCGCACGACAGGAGCTGCGGCACCTGGTCGAGCAGCGGATCGACGTCGACGCCCCGGTTGCGAAGGAACACCCCGGCGGCCAGCGCCACCGCCGCCGCGCCGAACAGGCCCGCCGGCACCCAGTGCGTGTGCGGCCGGCGTACCCGCAGCCAGAGGGTGACCACGACGGCGGCGAGCGCCACGAGCATGCCGGGCCAGTTCGCCACCCAGCCGCCGAACGCCAGCCCCAGCACCACGACGTAGGGCACCCGCCAGCGCGACAGCCGCGACTCCGCCGCCGCGGCGGTCTCCTTGACGTGCTCGGGGCGGGGGCCGTGCATCACCAGGGAGAGGAGCGCGAGCAGCGCGATCCCGGCCAGGCCCAGCCCGAGCGCGAGCCGGTAGGGCTGGTCGGGCTCGTACGTCAGCCGCACCGTCCCCGCGGTGCCCGCGGGCAGCTGCCAGCCCTGCTTCCACCCGTCGATCCGGATCGGACGCAGCTGCCGGCCCTCCAGCTCGGCCCGCCAGCCGGTGTTGAAGTTCTCGTTGACCACGAGGAAGGAGTCCTCCGGCGCGCTCACCCGTACCTCGCGCTCGACGGAGGACCAGGCGCCGCGGGCGGCGGAGCTCTCCACGGCCTTGCGCCGGGACGGGAACGCGCCGACCGCGAGGTTCTCCACGGCGAACGGCTCCCAGCCGGCCGCCCGCACCCGGTTGTCCCCCGCCCGCAGCGCGACCCGGCCGCACGCGGTGATCTGCACGGGCCGCCCCTCCAGCAGGTCGGCATAGACGCCGGTGACCTTGGTCCGCACGGCCGCGCCGTTCACCTGGAGGGTCGGGCCCAGCCCGCAGGCCAGCCGGAACTGCGGCCCGGCCGGCCGGCTCGCCGGGCTGACGCCGGGGATCACCAGCTCGGTGACCTGGAGCCGGCGCGAGGCCGGGTAGAAGCGCAGCTTCAGCCGCGTCGTGGTGAGCGGCTTGAACCGCAGCGTCCCGCCGGCGTCCACCCGGCCGCCGCGGACCTCGCCCTTGGCGCCGGTCACGATCACGTCGAGCGCCTGCCGGTCGCCGCCGGGACGGGCGACCTGGATCTGCGAGACGGTCCGCCTGCCCTTCCAGCCCAGCGTGAGCGTCGGCTCGGCGTCCTCCGGCGAGGGCACCCACGTGGTGGCGGAGTCGGCGTCGAATGCCGACCTCGGCGCGACCACCGCGTCCTTGCTCATCGCCGACGAACCGGTCACCGTGGTCAGGTCACCGCTCAGCCGGGTGAACCGGTCGACGAGCGTGACGTCCCGCAGCACCGCCGAGCCCCGCAGGGTCGTCTTCCGGCCGGACTCCGAGGTGAACGTCCGGTCGAACCCGGCGCCCTCCTCGCCCGACCTGACCAGCAGCGGGTTGCACACCCAGCGGGCCCAGTTGCGCATGCAGCGCGGCCGCTCGTCCAGCCCGCGGTCCATGACGAAGACGTCCCCGCCCCGTCCCGGCATCCTGATGGTGCGGCCGGGCAGGACCCCGGGGATCGCGATCTCGGTGATGCCCACCCGCTGCACGAAGCTCCACTGCACGTTGTACGTGCCCAGCACCCTGATCCGCACCCAGCTCGTCGGCCCGGCGGGGACGCGGAGCGTCTGGGCGTCGTTGCTCCTGGCGACATCCTGCACCAGCCGGCCGTTCTCGGTCTCCACGGCCACCCGCCGGACCGACTGGCTGATCAGCAGGTTGTTGGTGAAGGTCACCTGCAGCCGGGAGATCTCCCGGGGCTGGCGGAGGTCGATCCGGAGCCATTCGTTCTCCGGCCGCTTCCAGCCGCCGCTCTCCCAGCCGGTGTCCAGGTCGCCGTCCAGCGCGGCCCAGGGGCCGTGGCCGGGGGTGCTGAGGCCCGGCACGGCGTCCGCGTCGGCGACCGAGGAGGAGGCCGTGACGTCCGCGATGCCGTCGTACTCGGCGGTGGCCGTCTCCTCCAGCCAGCCGTCCTCCAGCAGGTCGAGCTCCTTGACGCCGGTGAAGTCGTCGCGCCGGTCGGCGGGCAGGGTGGGCGACCAGTTGGACCTGATCTCGCCGAACTGCCGCTCGCGCAGCCGCAGCCCGTCGCTGACCACGGTGGGCAGGCCGGACTCGGCCCCGTCGCCGTTCACCAGCGCCGGGCCCGCGCCGAGCAGGCCGAGGTCGCCCATCGTCAGGAGCGAGTCCGGGCCGCCGCGCACCTCCAGCGCGTCCGCGGCGGGCTGCACGCTGACCAGGTCGGAGCTGTCCGGCACCTCGTACAGCTCCAGCGCCGGGAAAGGCCAGTCCACCGATTCGACGGCGTCGTCGGTGGAGGTGTCGCCCACCTCTCCGCCGAACGAGGTGACCTTGGTGATGCCGGGCGAGTCGCGCAGCGCCTCGTAGACGCGCGACGGCCAGGCTCCCTGCAGGTTGGCCCGCATCAGGTCGTTCCTGACGAGCAGGTAGCGCACGCCCATCCTGCGCAGCACCTCGGTCAGCCCCTCCGAGCCGTGGCCCGAGGTGAGCCGCTGGTCGATGGCGTCGAGCAGCCTCGTCATGCCCACGGAGCCGGCCGCCGTGACCTGCCGGGCGGTCCAGCGGACGGCGGACAGCGGCTGCAGGGGGTCGTCCATGGGACGGCCCCACAGGTACTCGCCGAACTTGGCGCCGGGCACGACGAGCACCCCGTCGTCGCCGGCGTTCTGGTTGAGCCACGTCGCGGCCTGCCGCCAGTAGAGCGGCACCTCCTTGAACTCGCCGGGCGGGGCCAGGCCCTGGTTGAAGACCGGCAGCACCAGCGCGGCGAGCGTCGCCACGGCCACCGACCGGATCGGCAGCCGCGCCCGGGCCGTCACGTGGGCCAGCAGGTGGGCCAGGCCCAGCGCCAGCGCCAGCCGGACGAGGGGGTCGAACTTGCGCAGGTTGCGCAGCGGCGCGAGCGGCCCGTCGAGCAGCCAGCGCACGGGCTCGGCAACGATCGGCTCCAGCGCGCCCATGTGCCCGGCGACCAGCGCCGCCGTACCGATCAGGAACAGGGGGACGACGAACCCCTTGGCGGGCAGGTCGCGCCGGGCCAGCCCGGCCAGGCCGAGCGCGGCGAGTAGGCCGGTGACCACGACCATGGCGGCCGAGGTGGCGATCTCGTACCCGGGCGGCTGCGTGGCGACGCCGTTGACGGTCAGGTAGCGGACCCAGTCGGAGGCGCCGCGCAGCACGTTCGTCAGCGAGGTGACCTGCGTGGTGGTGGAGGCGGTCTCGGTGTACGGCAGGAAGGAGAACGCGTAGCGGCCGACCAGGAGCAGCGGCAGCCACCAGAACAGCGTGGCCACCGACACGGTGCCGGTCCACCAGGCGAGCAGCCGCCAGCGGGGCACCGGGCGCGGCCGGGTGAGGATGTAGAGGACGGGGGCGACCAGCACGGCCAGCACCGCCACCGCGTTCACGCCGCCGCACAGCGCCACGGCCAGCCCGGACCTGATCGCGCCGCGAGCGCGCTGGCCGGTCTCCGCGGCGGTGAGCAGCGGGATCAGGATCCACGGCAGCATCGCGGCGGGCAGCCACTCGATCGAGATCTCGCCGAGGATGGACAGCGTGCGCGGGGCCAGCGCGTACGCCAGCGCGGCGGCGATCGCGGTGCCGGGCCCGCCGATGCCGAGCTGCCTGGCCAGCCGCTCCACGCCCAGGAAGGCCAGGCAGAGCAGCGCCGTCAGCCAGAGCCGCTGGGTCACCCAGGCGTCCAGCCCGGCCAGCTCGCCGAGCGCGAAGAACGGCCCCATCGGGAACACGTAGCCGGCAGCCTGGTTCTGGAGCTGCCCGAAGTGCTGGAGGTCCCACAGGTGGGCGACGCGCTCCAGCCAGCCGATCGGGTTGAGCGCGAGGTCGAGCTTGGTGTCGGAGATGATGCTGCCGGGCTTGGTGGTGAACGACAGCACGGCGAAGCCGAGGCAGCAGATCGCCAGCCAGAGCCGATGCCTCGCCCGCTCGCTCACCGTTCCTCCCACTCAAGGACGACAGGCGCGGCGGGTGTGCCGGGGGCGTCGGCGGGACGGCGGATGAGGGCGGAGAGCCGCGCGGCGCTGCCGTCCCAGGAGAACCGAGCCGCCCATTCCCGACATTTCGCGCTATAGGTGTCCGGGGCTGCCCTGAGCTCGTCGATGGCCGCGGTGATGCCCTTGGCCAGGTCCCCGCCGTCGGGCAGCAGCCAGCCGGTCTCGCCGGGCCGTACCGCGTCGCGCAGCCCGTCCACGTCGTACGCCACCGTCGGCACCCCCAACGCGGCCGCCTCCAGCACGCACAGCCCCCACCCCTCGCCCTGGGAGGTGTTGACCTGCAGCCAGGCGGCGGAGACCAGCCGCTCCTTGTCCTCCTCCGGCAGGTAGCCGTGCAGGACGACGCCCTCGGGCGCCGCGGCGCGCAGCCGCTCCTCCTCCGGCCCCCTGCCGATGACGTCCACGACCAGGTCCGGCCAGCGCTTCCTGAGCTCGGGCACGGCCTCGAGGAGCAGCTCCACCCGCTTGTGCGCGACGAGCCTGCCGACGCACACGAGCCGGGGCCGCCGGCTCCGCGCGCGCGGCGTCCGCAGCCGGCCGGGCACCCCGTTCGGGACGAGGTGGATGGGCCCGCGCCAGCCGAGCCGCTCGCGCATGGCGAGCACGGTCGACGGCGAGACGGCCACGCACTCGCACCCCCGGTACGTCCACCGCGACACCGGCCCCTCCAGGAACCGGCCGAGCGCGGCCAGCCACCACGGCAGGTGCACGTCGAACTGCCGGTCGTGCACGTGGTGCACCACGCACAACACCCTGGTACGCCGCCGCACGACCAGCGGCGTGAAGAACGGGATGCCGTTCTGGCAGTCCAGGACCACGTCGAACCGGTTGCGCCGGACCAGCATCCAGAGCAGCACCAGGGGGTAGACGGTGAACGACCCGCCCATGCGGACCAGCCGCACGCCTTCGACGGTCTCCTCGCGGGCCTGCCCGAGGGCGCGGGCCGTGACGAACCACACCCGGTCCCCGTCGGCCGCGAAGCGCCGGGCCAGCTCCCAGGCGTAGACCTCGGCGCCCCCCGCGGCGGGATGCCACGGGTCGCGCCAGTTGACGATGGCGATGTTCACGGATATCCGAGGGAGTCCAACGGTTGCTTCACCCTGACCGCACGGCGCGACTCCGCGCGAAGCCGCGCCCAGATCCGGCAGAGCTCCAGCAGGATGCCCAGACTGTGCCGGGCCGGGGAGAAACGCGAGCCGGGCATGTCATGCCACGTCACCGGGATCTCCAGGACCGAGGCGCCGTCCGCGACGCAGCGCGCGAGCAGCTCGACGTCGAAGGCGAAGCCGTCGGTCCGCAGCCGGGCGGCCATCTCGCGGGCGAGCAACCCGTCGAAGAACTTGAACCCGCACTGGGTGTCGCTCACCCCTGGCACGAGCACTCTGGCCAGCGCGCGGAATCCGAACGCGCCCAGCTCACGGACCGGGCTGTGCCGGTGCTCCACCTCGGCGAGGGGATGCGCGCGCGAGCCGATGACGATGCGCTCGCCGGAGAGCAGCAACCCGAAGGCGCGCTCGACGGCCCGCAGGTCGGTGGCCATGTCGGCGTCACAGAAGCCGACGAAGGGCGCGGTGGTCTCCAGCAGTCCGGCGCGCACCGCCGCACCCTTGCCGGGCGTGGCGCACTCCGCGAGCCGTACCGGGATCGGCTCCTGCGGCCAGGTTCTGACGATCTCCGCGGTGCCATCAGTGCTGGCGTTGTCCACGACGATGACAGCTGTCGGGAACGGAAGGCGGGCAAGCTTCGCGCACAGCTGCAGGAGCCCCCCAGGAAGTCGCCGTTCCTCGTTGTACGCGGGAACGATGATCTCAAGCAGTGTCGGTCGGCTCGTCCTCTCGTTCCCTCGACGGGAGGGCGGCATGGCACGTGCTACCGGTCGCCGTAGTTATAGAGCGGCCGGTTGACCGGTGTCGCCGTGGCACCGGTGAGTGACACGGTCGTGACGGTCGCCACCAGTGCGGCTAGGGCGACGCCAATGATCGCTGCTAAGAGGATCTTTATCACCGGGGATTCCTCCTTTGAGGCGGCAATGACCCGGGCGCACCCAACTTAGAACCAATTCTCCTTACTCGCTAGTAGTAAGACTGAATTTTAATAAAGTCGCCGATCAAGTTGGGTGATCGTTCCCAGGAAGCGCTTGAAATCTGTACAACAGCAGCTCAGGCCCGTCGACCACCAGAGTGGCCCCCCGGGTCCACCGGGCGAACCGGGCACGCTCCTCGACCGTCCCCGCGTCCACCACGACGTACCGGAAGCCCGCTGCGGCCAGGTCCGGTGAAGATCCATCTAGTACGCGTTCCACCTCGCGCACCCGGCGGTCCTCGGCCGCGACGACCATGCTGCCGACCCGTACGGAGTCGTTGGCCACCACCTCGCGCCCCGGCGCGGCGAAGAAGCGCTGGGCCGGGTCGAGCACCGCCCGGCCGCCGTTCCACGGGAACCTGCGATAAGACTCGAACGGTAGCACCAGAACGTCCCCCGGCGCCGCGTCCGCCAGGATCGCCGTCCTGGCCTCGTACCAGCCCCGCGGATAGTCCACCGCCTCCAGCCGGCCGAACGCCCCCCAGGCCAGCGTCGGCAGCGCCGCCACCGGCGCCAGCACCAGGAGCGACAACCCCGCAGGCACCAGGCGCCCGCCCGCCGTGGCGGCGCGCGCGGCGAGCAGGCCGAGCCCCACGGCGGCCAGCAGCGCGAGCGGCGCCACGAACTGCTGCGCGTCACGCAGCACCGCGAACCCGCCCCACAGCTCCACCAGCCACCTGAGCGCCGCCCGGCCGGCGGCGGTGACGCCCAGGCAGGCGATCGCGAACCCGATGGCCGCCGCCACGGCGAGCCCCGCCCGGCCGGGCAGGTCCCGGGCGCGCGCGACCGCCGCGATCCCGGCGACCACCAGCACCAGCCTGGCCACGGCGGCGACCGGCGCGTCGTAGCCGGCGGGCACCGCGCCGGCGTTCCAGATCCCGCCGAGCGACAGCAGGCTCACCACCGTGCCGAAGGGGCCGTCCGCCCGGGCGGCGAACGCGTCCACGCCCACGCCGTCCCCGTTCAGCGCATCCGGCCGGGCCAGCGCGGGCACCAGCCAGGGCAGGCTGAACGCCAGGACGAGGCCCCCCGCGAGCGCGGTGTCCGCGGCCCTGCGCCCGCGGCTCGGCCCCGGCGTCGTGACCGGACTCGGCGACGCGGCGGACCAGGCCGACGGGATGACCGTGATCGCGGTGACGGCCATCGCGGCGAACCCGCCCACCGCGGCCGGCACCATCGCCACGGCCACGCGACGGTGCCCGTACGCCGCCCGCACCACCCACGGCAGACCGGCGTACCCCAGCAGCAGCGCCCACTGCCCCATCAGCAGCCGCTCGGCGACGTACGGGTTCCAGACGTAGAACGCTCCCGCGACCAGCCTGGGCCCCAGCGCGGCCGACGGGACCAGCAGCCCCGCCCCCGCGCAACCCAGCGCGAACACCCCCAGCAGGATCGCCTTCTGCACCAGCTCCGCGGGGACGACCGAGGCCATCGCGGTCACGACGGCGTCGCTCGGCACGACCCGCGGCGCCCCGCCGGCCAGCCCGAAGGTGAAGCGCGAGAACCGCGGCTCGGGCACGAACACCATGTCCTGGACGAGGACGAACCCCCACCCCAGCGCGGGCCCCAGAGCGAGAGCGCCCAGGACGAGACCGAGCAGCGCGCAGGCTGCCCCGGCCCTCCTGGTCTGCGGCATCCCGCTATGACATCACAACCCAGCCACAGACATTCCCGGCATGTCCCTCGATTGTTAGTCTTTCGCCAGATCCAGGTGCTCTCTCGGTGACACGACACCGCCAAAGGGGGCGGCGCGGGACCGATCCACGCGAGTGACGGGGCCAGAGGGACCGGTGACGACGAGCGAGACGACGGCCGAGAGCCGCCCGCGGACGCGTGGCGCCGAGGGTCGCCCGTGGACGCGCGGCGACGCCGTGCTGGCCGCCGGACTGGTCATGGTGGCCGTCCAGCTGGTCTGGAAGTTCGACCTGGTACGGCGCTCCTACTTCAGGCAGGACGACTTCACCTTCATCGCGCGCGGCCTGGAGCACGGCCTGAGCTGGGACTACCTCATGCGGGTGGACTACGGCCACCTCGTGCCCGGGCCGTTCGCGATCCAGTGGGCGCTGGGCCGGCTGGGGGTCTACAACGACGTGCTGGCCCACGCCGTGGCGATGACGCTGCTCGGCGCCGCGGGCCTGGCGCTCCTCCGGCTGCTGCGGCTGCTGTTCGGGCCGCGGCCGGCCATCCTGGTGCCGCTCGCGTTCTACCTGCTGACCCCGATGACGATCTCGTCGCTGTCGTGGTGGGCGGTGCTGATCGAGACGCTGCCGTTCCAGATCGCGCTGCCGATGGCGCTGAGCTCGCACGTGCACTATGCCAGGACCGGCCGCTTCAGGCACGCGCTGGCCGCCGCGGCCTGGACGGCCGTAGCCATGGCCTTCTTCGTGAAGGCGCCGTTCATCCTGGTGCTCGCGCTCGCGCTGAGCGTGGGGTGGCTGCGCCGCCCCCGGCAGTGGCCGGCCTGGGTGCTGTACGCCGGGGTGGTCGCGGTCTACGCGGTGATCTTCTTCCGCCAGCTCTTCACCTCCGTGCAGCTCACGGACGACACCGTGCGGCCGAGCCTGCCGGACCTGCCGGTCGCGGCCAGGTTCGCCTGGACGCTGCTGTGGGGCTCGCTGGCGCCCAGCACGTTCGGCGGGCCGTGGAAGTGGCTGCCCATCGGGGACGACTACGCCATCGCCGCCACGCCGCCCGCGCCGGCCTGGGCCGCGCTCGGGCTGGCGGCCGTGGCCGTGGCGGTGTCGATCCGCTACCGCAGGCGGGCCTGGGTGGCCTGGCTGGTCCTGCTTGCCTACGTGGTGCTCGCCGACGTGGTGCCGGTGCTGATCGGGCGCATCGAGCAGCTCGGCCCCGACCTGGGCGGCTACGAGCTGCGCTACGTCTCCTCCACGTCCATGGTGCTGGCCCTGGTGATCGGCCTGGCGTTCATCCCGCTGCGGGAGGAGGAGCGGCCCTGGCTGCGCCCCGCGTCCCGGCTGAGGTTCGCGTGGGTGCCGGTGGCCGCCGTCGTCGCGGCGGGCTCGGTCTGGTCGGTGGCGGCCTACGGCCGGCTGCCCCTCGGGCAGCAGGTCAAGAGCTACGTGGAGACGGCACGGGTGGCGCTCAAGCGCACGCCGCCCGGGAGCATCGTCGTGGACACGTACGTGCCGCCGAAGGTGGTCGTGGCCACGTTCTTCTACGAGTACGCGCTGACGTCCAAGGTGCTCGGACCCATCGCCGCGCACCCGGTCACCTGGACCAGCCGGCTGAACGGGCCGGTCAGCGGCCCGCTCGTCTTCGACGAGCAGGGCCGCCTGCGCCCGGTCTCCATCGAGGGCGCCGTCGTCCCCGGCCGGTCCCCCTGCACGCGGGTGGGCCCCGCGGAGGTCCGGTTCCGCCTTCCCCTGTCCCTGCCCAAGGGCAGCTGGACGGCCCAGATCGGCTACCTGAACCCGGTGGAGACCACGCTGTCCGTGCGGCTCGGCGGGCCCGAGACGCGGGTGCCCGCGGGCAAGGACCTGGGCTCGACGTACGCGGCCGTGGAGGGCGGCGGGACCGACCTGGTGCTGCGCACCCTGGACGGCCGGTCCGCCTGCGTCGGCGAGATCAGGGTCGGCATCCCCAGACCCGCCGTGAACGCCCCCGCCGTCCC
Source organism: Nonomuraea sp. JJY05 (assembly GCF_043496855.1). NCBI lineage: Bacteria > Bacillati > Actinomycetota > Actinomycetes > Streptosporangiales > Streptosporangiaceae > Nonomuraea > Nonomuraea sp. JJY05. The sequence continues at coordinate 144,689 of NZ_JBIEIS010000024.1, read as the reverse complement.
CCCGCAGCCCGTGGGGGGATGACGCTCACTTGCCGGGCTCGGGGTCCCTGGGCAGGCCCAGCATGCGCTCGCCGATGATGTTGAGCTGCACCTCCGTGGTGCCGCCGTAGATGGTCATCGCCCTGGTGGCGAGCACCGCGCGGTTCCAGTAGCCCGGGTCGCCGAGCTTCATGTCGGCCGCCACGACCGCCGCCGGACCCAGCAGGTCGACCGCCGTCTCGGAGACGTGCTGCGCATGGGAGGTGGACAGCAGCTTGCGCACGGACGCGTCCGCGCCCGGCTCGGCCCCGGCGAGCTGCTTGAGCGTCACCCGCAGCGACAGCGCGTTGATCGAGTGGCCCTCGCAGACCACCGCGGCCACCTGCTGCGCCTCGGCCGGCGTCAGCTCGCGGCCGAGGCGGCCGATCAGGCCCAGCAGGTCGGGTACGGACGCGCCGGTGCCGCCGGAGCCGGACGACAGCGAGACGCGCTCGTTCGAGAGCGTGTTGCGGGCGACCTTCCAGCCGTCGCCGACCTCGCCCACGACCAGGTCGTCGGGGACGAAGACGTCGTCGAGGAAGACCTCGTTGAACAGGTTCTCGCCGGTCATCTCGGTCAGCGGCCGGACCGTGACGCCCGGGGACTTCATGTCCACCAGGAAGTACGTGATGCCCTGGTGCTTGGAGCCCTCGCTGGAGTTGCGGGCGATGCAGATGCCCCACTCGGCCACGTGGGCGACGGAGGTCCAGATCTTCTGCCCGTTCAGCTTCCAGCCGCCCTCGACCTGCTCCGCCTTCATCTGCAGCGAGGCCAGGTCGGATCCGGCGCCGGGCTCGGAGAACAGCTGGCACCAGATCATCTCGCCGCTGAGCGTCTTGGGCAGGAAGCGCTCCTGCTGCTCCTGGGTGCCGTACGCGGCGACGGACGGCACCACCCACGCACCGATGATCATCGCGGGCAGCTTGACCTTGGCGGCCTTGAGCTCCTGGGCGATCAGCACCTGCTCCAGCGGCTTGGCGTCGCGCCCCCACGGCCTGGCCAGGTGCGGCATGACGAAGCCGCGGTCGGCCAGGGCCCGCTTCTGCTCCTTGCCCTCCAACCGGGCGATCTCCGCGATCTCGGCCCGGATCGACTCGCGCACCTCCTCGGCGTCCTCGGGCAGGTCGATCTGCATCTCGCGGGCGACGCCCTGCAGGGCCAGCTCGGTCACCTTGGCCGCCCACTCCGACGAGGAGCCGAGCAGGGCGCGCAGGGTGAGCGCGCGGCGGTAGTAGAGGTGGGCGTCGTGCTCGAAGGTGTAGCCGATGCCGCCGAAGGTCTGGATGGCGTCCTTGGCGCATTGGACGGCGGCGTCGGGAGCCATCACGCCCGCGACGGCGGCGGCGTACTCCAGCTCCTTGCCGTCCGCCCTGGTGGCGTCCCAGACGGTCGCGCGCGCCTGCTCCAGCGCGACCAGCATGCGGGAGAGCTTGTGCTTGATGCCCTGGAACTGGCCGATCGGGCGGCCGAACTGCACGCGTACCTTGGCGTACTCGGCGGCGGCCGTGACGCACCACGAGGCGAGGCCCGCGGCCTCGGCGCCGAGCAGGATCGCGGCGAGGTCGAGCACGTCGGGGCGCTGGACGCCGCCCAGGATGCCCTCGGCGGGGACCACCAGCTCCGACAGCTCCACCCTGGCCACCGGCCTGGTCAGGTCCAGCGACCTGACCTCGGTCACGGTGACGGCGGAGGCGTCGACGAGGATCCACTCCTCGCCGTCGTCCGTGGCGACCGGCAGCACGAGCGCGTCGGCCAGCGAGCCGCCGAGCACGGGGTCGGCCGTGCCGGAGACGACCAGGGAGCCGTCCTCGGTGCGGGTGCCGGTCAGCGAGCCGGTCAGGGCGACGGCGCCGGTGAGGGTGCCGTCGGCGAACGACTCCAGGTGCTCGGGCCGCTTGGAGGCGTTGATCACGGCACTGGCCAGCACGGTCGGCAGGTAGGGCCCGGGGGCCATGCGCTCGGCCAGCGCCTCGACGGCCACGGCCGTCTCCAGCAGCCCGTAGCCGGAGCCGCCGTACTCCTCGGGCACGTGCAGGCCGAGCAGCCCCTGCTCGGCGAGGCCCGCCCAGAACGGCGGGCGCCCGTCCGTCCCGGCGCGCAGCAGCTCGGACGGGATGTTCCGCTCGGCCCAGCCGCTCACCGACTCACGGAGCGCCTCGTGCTCCTCGCTCAACCCGATCGCCATGCTCATCCTCCATGCCAGGTCCGACCCATACCTAGAACCATATTCTAGAGGATGCTTCTGGCCTAGAGCGGTCGAACCCGTTGGACGAGGGTGTTGATGTCCGCCCAGCGCTTCTTGTTCGTCTCGGGGATGGAGGCCAGGAGCATCGCGGGCTTGGTCTTGCCCACCTCGACGACCGTCACCATGGCCTGGGCGACCTGCTGCTTGCCGTTGAAGGTGTAGGTGACCTGGTAGCCGAGCGTCCAGCCCTTGCCGACCGGGATCTTCTGGGAGGCGGTCCAGGCGAGCGTGGCGCCCGCGGGGTACTGCGTGCGCAGCGACCAGCGGGCGGCCTGGGTGGCCAGCTCGCGGTAGTCGGCGTCCTTGGAGGGCTTCGTCGTGGGCGAGTCACCCGGGAACATGGCCGAGGCGACCACCGTGTGCGGGACGGCCACCTTGCCGATGCGCTGCGCGATGGAGAACGGCGGGAACGACTTGGCCTTCCACGGCGTGGCCAGCCTGGGGTAGGTGATCCCGGTGGTCCTGTCGCTGATGAGGCCGGTGACCACGGACGCGGTGCCCGCCAGGGTCGGGTACGCCTTGCTCTTCGGCACCGGCGGCAGCGCGATCGGGCTCTCGGTGGCGCTCGGGACGGCCGACGCCGAAGCGGCGCCGGAGCTCGGCACGGGGACGACCGGGGCCACCTGCTCGGCCGGCTGCTTGTTGGCGGGCACGTCGCCGGAGAAGACCACGAAGATCAGGAACACGGCGAGGACGGTGACAAGGATCGCACCCAGGAGATAGACGGCCTTGATCGGAATGTCGCCGATGCCGCGCCTCGGCGGCTCGGGGATGGGCGGGAGCGGGGGCATCGGATTCTGGTGCACCGGAGGCCGCGGGAGCGGGGACTGCGGGAGCGGGGACTGCGGGAGCGGGCCGGGACCGCCTCGATTGACCGAGGGCTGCTGGGGAGGCCCTTGAGGAGGGGACTGCCGCCCCGGCGGGTTGCCCGCGGGGGGCCTGAGAGGCACGGACGGACCCGCCGCCGGCGGGCGGGGGATCTTGACCGTCTCCTCGGCAGGGAGGACGACCTTGCGGAACGGAGTGGTGGGTGAATCGTATGAAGGTCTCTTGTCGCCGACGTCCGCCATGGCCATGAGGTTACGTCACAAGAGAGCTGGATAATTCCTTCAATACCCCTGCAGAATGTAATTCTGTAAGGTCTGCGAACATGAGGGGTTTTTACGAGATCGCAGCCCATGACCCTGAACGTCCCGCGCTCCTGGGTGACACCGGCGCCACTTACGGTGAACTTCTCGCCCGGGTGAACCAGGTCTCCAACGGGCTGACGGCACGCGGGGTCGCCCCCGGCGACCGTGTCGTCACCGTGCTGAAGAACGGGCTCGACGCCCTCACCATGATGCTCGCGACGTACCAGAGCGGCGCCTACCTCGTGCCCGTCAACTGGCATTTCACCGCCGAGGAGATCGACTACATCGTGGCCGACTGCGGGGCCGGGGTGGTGATCTCGCCGGACGCCCGCACGGTCGCCGAGCTCGCCGACGGGCAGCCCGCCACCGCGCCGCCACACCGGCGGGCCGGGTCCATGATGCTCTACACCTCCGGGACGACGGGACGGCCGAAAGGGGTACGTCGGAGGCTGCTGGACCTGACGCCGGAGGAGCTGTACCCGATCCTCGTGCGCAAGAGCTGGCGCCACTTCGGGCTGCCCTTCGGCGGGGTGCACCTCGTGTGCTCGCAGCTCTACCATTCGGCGCCGTACGGGCAGGCCATGATGGCGCTGCAGTTCGGGCACGCGATCGTGGCGCCGGAGCGGTTCGAGGCCGTCGAGGCGCTGCGGCTGATCGAGCGGCACCGGGTGACGAACGCGTTCATGGTGCCCACGATGTTCCACCGGCTGCTGGGGGTGCCGGATCGGGAGTCGTACGACCTGTCGTCCCTCACCCACCTCTACCACGGGGCGGCCCCGTGCCCGCCGGCCACCAAGCAGGCGATGATCGACTGGCTCGGACCCGTGCTGTGGGAGTACTACGGGTCCACCGAGGCGGCCGTGGCGACCATGGTGTCCTCGCAGGAGTGGCTGGCCAGGCCGGGCACGGTCGGCAGGGCGCTGGACGGGATGTCGTTCACGATCGTCGGGGAGGACGGCCAGGAGGTGGGGCCGGGCTCACCGGGGCTGGTCTACATCGGCGGGATCAACCGGTTCGAGTATCACCGCGATCCGGACAAGACGGCGGCGGCGATGCGCGGCCAGGCGTACACGCCCGGGGACATCGGCTACCTCGACGACGACGGTTACCTGTTCCTGCTGGACCGGCGGACCGACCTGATCATCTCCGGCGGGGTCAACATCTACCCGGCCGAGATCGAGGCGGCGCTGCTCGAACACCCCGCCGTGGCGGACGTGGCCGTGATCGGCGTACCGGATCCCGAGTGGGGGCACAAGGTGGTGGCGCTCGTGCAGCCGGCGGCCGGTGCGGTGGCCGGGGACGAGCTCACGGCGGAGCTGCTGCGACACTGCGCGCCCCGGCTGGCCAGGCTCAAGCATCCCCGGGTGATCGAGTACCGGGAGTCGCTGCCGCGAACGCCGACCGGCAAGCTGAGCAGGCGCAACGTGCGAGAGGCGTATCTTTCGGGCTGAGCTGGGAAGAGTCCTGCCATGAGGGGGATCGTCGCGGGACTGGCCACTGCTTTCGTGCTGCTGCTCGCGGGCTGCGCTCCTCCCACCACCTCCAGCGCCACACCGTCGGCCGCGACGCCGCACGGCTCGCCGTCGGCCTCCCCCTCGCCGTTGTCGCTGCACTCGCTGGAGTCGGCGTACGAGGACGTCATCGCGAACGTCCTGCCGTCGATCGTCCAGATCACCACCAAGGTCGGGCTCGGGTCCGGCATCGTGCTCGACACCGCCGGCCACATCGTCACCAACGCTCACGTCGTCGGCCAGGCCACGAAGATGGAGGTCACGATCGCCACCGGCGGCCCCGCGCGCTCGGCCAGGCTGGTCAGGTCCTTCAACGCGGGGGACCTCGCGGTCATCAAGGTGGACGATCCGAAGGGGCTGCGGCCCGCGCGGTTCGGGGACTCGTCCAAGCTGCGGGTCGGTCAGATCGTGCTCGCCATGGGCAACCCGCTGGGCCTGTCGGGCAGCGTGACGAACGGGATCGTCTCGGCTCTCGGCCGTACCGTCTCCGAGCCTCAGGAGGCGGGCTCCCCCGGGGCCACGATCGCCGGCGCCATCCAGACCTCGGCCGCCATCAACCCGGGCAACAGCGGCGGAGCGCTCGTGGACCTGTCGGGCAACGTGATCGGCATCCCCACGCTCGCGGCCACCGACCCCGAACTGGGCGGCGGCGCCGCACCGGGCATCGGGTTCGCGATCCCGAGCAACACCGCCAGGGACATCGCCACCCAGATCGTCAAGTACGGCAAGGTCACCAACAGTCACCGGGCCGCGCTCGGCATCCAGGGCAGCACGGTGATCAGCACGGAAGGGCAGCCGATCGGGGTGGGCGTCATCCGGGTCGAGCCGGGCAGCGGGGCGGAGAAGGCGGGGATCAAGGCCGGTGACGTGGTGGTCTCGATCAACGGCAGGAACACGCCGACGATGGCGTCCCTCGGGGAGGCCATCGCCACCCTCAGGCCCGGCGACCGGGCCAAGGTCGGCGTCCAACGCTCCGACGGCACCACGACCACGGTCACCGTCACCCTGGGCCAGCTCCGCACCGACTGACACCCCGCATACGGCACCCCATGCGCCCCACCGGCGTCCCAAGGACCCCGCCTGGGGGAAGCGCTCCCGTCCTTCCTGGGACCCTCAGCCACGGCGGACCAAAGGACCCTCGCCCGAGCGCTGCCACCCCTCCCGAAGGACCTCTGCCGCAGTGCGGCGCCTCGAAGGGGCTGCGGGGGTCACTGCTTGGCGGTGTAGACGATCTCGACCCGCCGGTTCTGCGCCCGGTTCTTCTCGACCGGCTTCCCGCCCACCACGTTGGGCCGCCGCGGCCGGCTCTCGCCGTACCCCTGCGCCTCCAGGCTCACCCCCGCCCCCGTGAGCAGGCCGCGCATGGCCGTCTCCACGGCCTGGGCCCGCCGCCGCGACAGCGCGAGGTTGTACGAGTCGCTTCCCTGATCGTCCGTGTGCCCCTCGATCCTGACCACCCCGCCGGCCCCGTCGGCCTTCACCTTCGCGGCCACCCCCTGCAACCGCTGCCGCGCCTTCGCGGTCAGCTGCCACTTGTCCAGCGCGAACAGCACGTCACTGGTGAGCGAGACCGTCACCTGGCGCCCCTGCTTGCTCTCGCTCTCGGTGCCGTCCAGCGACTCGACCTCGCCGATGATGTCCTCGACGGGCAGCACCAGGTCCTCCACCGCGCCCACGGCGTCGGACGGCGCGCCGGGCGCGGGGGTGGGCGACAGGACGAGGGCCAGTGCGACGCTAAGAGATCGGAACATCGGTGAGCACGCCGATCATGGGCATCTCAATGTTGATCTTCGTGACGTCCGCCGGAGGCGCCGCGAAGACCGCGTACAACGTGGACGTCTGTCCCTTCTCCAGGAACTGGCCCTGGGTGCCGGAGCAGACGCACTGCGCGTCCTGGCCGGTGCCGTTGCGGGCCACGCGGTAGCGCTTGGCGTTCACCGGGTCGATCAGGGAGACGGCGGAGACCGTCATGTCGAGCGGGCCCGTGCCCAGGCCGTTGTGGACGTTGACCTTGCCGTCGAGTGCGGTGATCGCCCAGTTGAGGCTGAGCGTCCTGCCTTGGCGCTTGAGCCCGAGGATGTCGACGCGGGCCTTGCCGTGCTGCCCACCCCCGGACACGTCGGCCTGGCGGCTGGCGATCGCCCTGGTCTCCTGCGGGGGCGCCTCTGTCGCTTCGGCGGTGGCCGGGGGTTCGGTGGTCGTCTCCGCGACGGTCTGGGGCTGCTTCTCCTCGCCGCCGCCGCCGACCTGCCGCCCCGGGAGCACACCGCAACCGGCCAGCGCGACGGCCGCGACAGCCAGCGCGATCGTCTTTCGCATTCTGAGATCACCTTCGTTGTCGGGGATGTGGCCCTCACCGTAGGGAGGCGGCGTTCAGGATCCGCATAGTCCGCTATATCCGCCGGCCACGCCGTCTACGGGCCTCCTGCGCGAGCCGGTCGGCCTCGGCTCTGCCCTGCTCGTCACTGAGGCGGTCAAACTCTCCCATAGCACTCGTAAGAGCCTCAACCGCGCCGTCGATGTCGTCGAGGTCCAGCGCGGCCCGCGCGAGCGCCATCAGGGCCTGCGCGGCTCCCCGGCGGTCCCCGTACGAGACGAACGTCTCCAGCGCTGCCCTCGCGGAGCCGGCCGCGGCCCCTGGCGTGCCTTCCGCCCTGGCGATCTCGGCCAGTACGAGCAGCGCCCCAGCCTCGGGCAGCCGGTCGCCCAGGCGGCGGTTGATCCGCAGCCGCCGCTCCACGCACCCGCGGGCCTCGGCGAGCCTGCCCCCGCCCAGGTGCAGCCTGCCCAGGTCGAGCAGCGCCTCCGCCTCGCCCCGCGGGTCGCCGAGGTCCTGGTAGGCGCTCAGGCTCTCGCTGAGCCGGCCCTCGTCCCGGCGCAACGCGCCCAGCGCCCGTAAGGCGTCGGCCCGCCCGCGCCGGTCGCCCGCCTCCTCGAAGACCCGCAGAGCCCGTACGAACGCCTGCTCGGCCTGCGCCGGGCGGGCCTGCACCAGCCCGAGCCGCAGGGTGATCCTGGCCAGCTCCAGCCCTTCCACCAGCGGCTGGGCCGCCCGCAGCGCCGCGGCCGCCGACTCCGTGCGCCCCTCGGCTCGATGCAGGTCGGCCAGGCCGCGGAGCAGGAGCGCCTCGCCGTGCCGGTGGCCCGCCGCCCTGGCCGCGTCCAGCCCGGTCGCCGTGGTGGCGTGCCAGTCGTCGTGGTGCGCGCCCAGTTCGAACAGCGGGGTGAGGTAGAAGGCCAGCCGCCAGGCGGCCTCGTGCAGGCCCACCCGGTAGAAGTCCCCGACGGTCGCCACCAGGAACCGGCGCTCGGCACTCAGCCAGCGCGCCTCATGCCGCAGCCACCCGGTCTCCGGACGCCCCGTGCCAGGCAGGTGGACCTCGGTGCGGCCGGTGCCGGGCTCGGCGGGCAGGAGGGAGGCCCTGGCCTGCCGGGTCCGTTCGAGGATCGCGCCCGCGATGACCGCCAGCACGCGCTCCGGGCCGCCTTCCTCCTCGGCGAGGCGTTCGGCGGCGTAGAGCCTGGTCAGCTCGTGCCGGCCGTAGCGCTCCTGACCGGCCTCGTCCAGGCCGCGCGACTGCAGCAGCCCGGCCTCCGCCAGCGGCTCCAGGTCCGTGCCGAACACCCACGACGCGAAGTCGGGCGCCGAGAGCGCGCCGAGCCGGCGTAGCAGCCGCCGTTCCGGGTCGGCCAGGCCCCGGTAGCCGAGCGCGAGGCTGCCGCGCACGGCGAGATCGCCCGCGCTGAGCTCGTCGAGCCTGCGCCGCTCGTCCCCCAGACGACCCGCCAGGTGGTCCAGCGTCCAGCCCGGTTTCCTGGCCAGCCGGGAGCCGGCGATGCGCAGGGCCAGGGGCAGCCGGCCGCAGAGCCGAACGATGCGCAGGGCCGCCTCGGGCTCGGCCCGCACCCGCTCGTGCCCGGCCACCTCGCCGAGCATCGCCACCGCCTCGTCCCCGTCGAGCACCCCCATCTCGTACGCCCGCGCCGCCTCCAGCCCGGCCAGCGGCGACCGGCTCGTCACCAGGGTGAGGCTGCCGGGACCGGTCGGCAGCAACGGGCGCACCTGGGCCTCGTCGGCGGCGTCGTCCAGCACGACGAGCAGCCGCCTGCGGGCCGTCATGCTCCGGTAGAGCCGCACCCGCTCGTCCAGCGCCGGCGGGACCGCGCCGTCCGGGCAGCCCAGCGAGCGCAGCAGGTCCTCCAGCACGGCACCGGGCGAGCGGGCGCCGAGCGAGGCGTAGAGCCGGCCGTCGGGGTGTTCGAGCCCGGTGGCGGCGTGCACCGCGACGGCCGACTTGCCGCAGCCGGGCGGGCCGTGCAGGACGAGGTGCACGGGTGCGGACGCGTGCTCGCGGGCCGCCCGGACGATCCAGTCGAATACGTGCGATCGGCCGACAAAATCGGAAATGTCGGGTGGGAGCTCGTCGACCGGGCCACGGCCGCCACCGGCAGGTGCGCCGGGGCGGTCCTCGCCGGCCAGGACCCGCCGGTGGGCGTCGGCCAGCTCGGCGCCCGGCTCCAGGCCCAGCTCGTCCACCAGCGTCCGGCGCGCGTCCTGGTAGGCCCCGAGCGCCTCCGACCGGCGTCCCGCCTGGTGGAGGGCTTCGATGAGGCGCACCCACGCGCGTTCGCGCAGCGGATGCGCGCCGACCAGCGCCCGCAGCTCCCCGATCACCTCCGCGCCCCGGCCCAGCCGCAGGTCCAGCTCCACCCGCTCCTCCAGCGCGGTCAGGCGCAGCTCCTCCAGCGGTACGGCGTGCGTCCGGCGCAACACGGACGACTCGACGTCGGCCAGCGCCTGCCCCCGCCACAGCGCCAGGGCCGCCCTGAACCCGTCGGCCGCCTCCGCCACCCGGCCCGCCGCCCGAGCCTGCCGAGCCCCGCCGACCAGCCGCTCGAACCGGTGGCAGTCGACGTCGTCCCGCTCGACGTCGATCAGGTAACCGCCCGGCACCGTGTGGATGCCGTCCACGAGCTTGCGCAGCGCGCTGACGTACACCCTGAGCACCGACCCCGCCGAGGCCGGCGGCCGGTCGTCCCACACCACGGACATCAGCCGCTCGACCGGCACCGTCTCCCGGGCCGACAGCAGCAGCGCGGCCAGCAACGTGCGGTGCTTGGCCGGTCCCGGCGCCTGACCGGCCTCGATCCGCAGCGGCCCGAGCACGCCGAAGCGCACGCTCACGCACCTCTCGGCATCACGTGCCCGCCGGCCTGAGCGCGAAGGAGTCGAAGCGGACGCGCACGGACCCGGTGGCGCCGGAGGCGGCGTGGACGCCTGACTCGCCGGGGCCGTAGGGCGCGTCGGAGTCGGACGCCTCCGCGACCAGGCGTTCGTTCAGCCACATGCGTAGCGTCACCTTGCCCCCGCTCTCGCCGCACTCCGCAACGACGCGGTTGACGGCCGCGCCCTGCGCGTCCGCCGGGCCGTACAGGGTCGTGCCCCGGGTGCCCGTGCGGCGCTTGACGATCGTGACCTTGCCCGAGCCGCTCACCCCGAACTCGTAACGATCTCCGGAGCGCGCCGAGCCGTGGCACCACACACCGTACTCCCCGGCTCCCTCCTCAAGGGTGGCCTTCGCGCTGACGACCACGCCGCCGTCCGGCTCCCGCCGGGGGGCCGACTTCCACAGCCGCCAGCCCGGCTTGACGGTCAGCTCGTAGCCGGAGCCCGCCGGCCGCGCGCTCCCGCCCTCTGACGAGCCGATCTCCCAGGAGTCGCCGAAATCGGCCTCGTACGGCCAGCTCTCCTGCGACAGCGCGGGGACGGTCACGGCGGCGGCGACCGCGAGCACGAGCCCGGCGGCCCCCGCGACCCACGGCCACCGCCTCCGCTTCGCCTTCGGCACCGGCGCCTGTGCGGCGGGCGGGGCGGGCGGCATCTCGGGCGCAGGCCGCAGATCGGGCGCGGGCCGCAGATCGGGTGCGGGGCGCACGTCGGCCGTGGTGGTGCCCGTCCAGGTGCGCTCCACCACCTCGGTGGCGGTGGCCAGGCGGGTGCCGCCGACCAGGTCCGCCAGCAGCCGCTGGGCCGTCGGCCGCAGGCGGGGATCCTTGGCCAGCGCCCGCTCCACGACCTGCCTGATCCCCTCGTCGAGCCCGTCCAGCCTGGGCCCCTCCTGCGTGATCCGGTACAGCACCTCCGCGGGCGCCCCGCCCCCGAACGGCAGCCGCCCCGTCCCCGCGAACGCGATCACCCCGCCCCACGCGAACACGTCGGCCGCGGGCGTCAGCGGCTCCCCGCGCACCTGCTCGGGCGCCATGAACGCGGGCGTCCCGAGTATCGCCTGGCTGGCCAGGCTGTCGTGCTCCACGAGCTGGGCGATGCCGAAGTCGATCACCCGGGGGCCGAGCGGCGAGAGGAGCACGTTGGACGGCTTGAGATCGCGGTGGATCACCCCGGCCCCGTGGATGGCGCTCAGCGCGGTGGCGATGCCCACCGCGAGCGCCTCCAGGTTCCCGCCCGACAGCGGCCCCTGCTCGTTCACGGCCTGCGCCAGGTCGGGCCCCTTGACGTATTCGGTGACGAGGTAGGCGACGTCGCCGTCGATCCCCGCGTCCAGCACGGGCGCGGTGCAGAACCTGGCCACCCGGCGGGCCGCCGCGACCTCCCGGTCGAAGCGCCGCCTGAACGCCGGATCGCGGGCCAGCGCCGGATGGATGACCTTGACCGCCGCCAGGCCGCCGGTGGGTGTCGAGGCGAGATGCACCTCGCCCATGCCGCCACGCCCGAGCAGGCGCCGCAGCGTGTACCCGCCAATGACCTCGTTCATCGCAGACAGACTAGCCAGATCCCGGTATTTCCCTGGATCGGGTCACCCGGCCGCCTGGGTCAGCCGGTAGCGCGACGGCGGGATCCCGTACCGGTCGACGAACGCCTGCCGCAGGGTCTCCGCCGTCCCGAACCCGCACCGCACGGCCACGGACGCCATCGGCAGCGACGTGGACGCCAGCAGGTGCGCGGCGGCCTCCGTGCGGGCCTGCCGGACATATCGCCCGGGCGTCAGCTGCAGGTGCTGGAGGAAGAGCCGGGTGAGGTGCCGCTCGCTCACCCCCGCCTCGGCCGCCAGCGCGGGCGTGGTGAGGTCGTCGCGCAGGTGCGCGCCGATGTACTCGATGGTCCGCCTGACCAGGTTGTTCGCGGGGGCGGGAGCACTGACGAACATGCTCATCTGCGCCTGGTCGCCGGGCCGCTGCAGGTAGGTGACCAGGTTGCGGGCCACCGTGCGGGCCAGCTCGGGGCCGTTGTCCTCCTCGACGAAGGCGAGCGTGAGGTCGAGGGCGGCGGTGACGCCGGCGGAGGTGGCGACGTTGCCGTCGCGGATGAAGATCGGGTCGGCGTCCACGGCCACCGCGGGATGCCGGGCCGCGAGCTCGTGCGCCAGCTGCCAGTGCGTGGTGGCGCGCCGCCCGTCGAGCAGCCCGGCGGCGGCCAGCACGTACGCGCCGGTGCAGACGGAGGCGACGCGGCGGCTCTCGTGGGCCAGCCTGCGGACGTGGCCGACGATCAGCGGGCTGGCCGCGGCGTCGTCGTGGCCCACCCCGCCGGACACCACCAGCGTGTCGAGCGGCCCGTTGATCCGCTCCAGCGCCAGCTGGGCCTGGACGGTCAGCCCGGTGCCGCAGGTGACGGGGTGCCCGCCCGGCGTGGCCACGCGCACCTCGTAGCAGGGCGCCGCGCCGTGCCAGTTGGCCTCCTCCAGCGTCGAGGTGACGCAGGCGACGTCGAGCAACCCCACCGCCTCGTACGCCACGACGACGACCCGTCGTACCTCCATGGGCATGACTGTAGGGCCGAAGGACAGAGAGCCCAAGTTTCCGGACCTCCTGGGCGCACTTCCCTTGGCACGCGGCGGCCCTGCCGGGACAGTCGTGGCATGACAACGACCAACACCGGCGCCGGCCGCCGCTGGGGCAGGTTCGCCCGCCACTACGTGGAGATGATCGTCGCCATGTTCGCCGGGATGTTCGCGCTCGGGATGCTGCAGTCCGCCCTCGGGCTCAGCCTGTCCCACGAGCAGCAGCCCGAGCTCGCCTACCTGGTCATGGCGGTCGACATGTCGATCGGCATGGCCGCGTGGATGCGGATCCGCGGGCACGGGTGGGCCTCGACGCTGGAGATGTGCGCCGCGATGTTCGTTCCGGTGGTGCCGCTGTTCCCCCTGCTCTGGCTGGGCGCCGTCGACGCCGGGACAATGATGACGGCGGCGCACGTGGCGATGCTCCCGCTCATGCTGGCGGCGATGCTGCGCCGCCTCGACGAGTACGCCGGCTGCGCTCACTGAGCGCCTTCCGGAAGCCGTCCAGGACGTCCTGCCGCAGCAGGTGCCCGAACCCGGCCCGCTCCAGCCGCAGCCCCAGCTCGGCGGCGCTCACCCGCAGGCCCTGCGCGGCGGCGGGCAGGCTCCAGCCGTGCTCGGCCAGCGTGCTCAGCAGGTGACCGCGCCTGACCTGCGCCTCCGACAGCCGGAACGTCTTCAGGTAGGCCGGCCGCCCGTCCGCGTCGGTGATCGTCTCGCCGATGTGGTTCTCGCTCTTCCGCTCGAACGCGGGCAGGAACCGGCTCAGCGTGAACCTGCCCATCCGGTAGACCTCCTCCACCCGCGCGGGGGCGCGGAGGAGGCCCGCGGCCATCACCGAGTCGTGGAAGCCGGCCCAGTCCCGCTCGGCGCGTACGGCCTCGGCCCGCAGGTCGGACAGCGAGGCGACCGCGCTCTCGTCGATCACCGCGGGGAAGTCCCTGGCGGGGTAGAACAGGGCATAGTCGTAGATCAGCTCGCCGTACATGTCGCGGACCAGCGTCGGGTGCAGCGCCCGGTAGTCCTCCGGGTGCGGCACCACGAAAGCGCTGGCCAGCGTGTCACCGGCGTACAGCAGCAGGCCGCACTGCCCCGGGTAGATCTCGAAGATCCTGAGCGCGTCCTCCAGCCCGCGCAGCTCCGCCCCGGCGTAGACCTCCTCGGAGCGGGGCGACAGCCCGTGGACGAGCGCCTGCCGCGACCACTCCTCCCACGCGACGACGGGGCCGCCGAAGTGCAGCGCGAGGTAGCCCTCCAGGGCCAGGTGCAGCGGCAGGAACCGGAGCCGGCCCTTGTCCACCCGCCGGGCCATCCTTCGCCTGGTCCTGATGCACATGTGGCTCAGCGGCTGCCCGAGCTGCGTGCCGTAGGCCGCCGCCGGGGTCCCGTCGCCGGTCCACGACGCGACGAAGGCGTGCGGGATGTAGGCCGTGTAGAGGGTCTTGTCCGGCAGGTGGACCATGGACAGCTCGTCGCCGTACACCTTGGCGTGCAGCCGCAGGTCCTCGATGGGCTCGCGGCGCACGAGCGGCACCAGCCGCAGCCCTCCCCAGGTCTGCGCGGGCCGCGTGTCCAGCCCGGTGAGATCCATCATCGCCGTGCCGCCCGATCCTCCAGGTACGTCCTCAGCTCCCCGAGCCCCGTGCGCCCCTCCGCGAACCGGGCCAGCTCCACCAGGGCGGGCAGGTCCTCGGCGTCGCGGATGCCGGCCGTCGGCACCATGGGCGACAGCCGCCGCACGTCGAACTGGCCGGCGTCGTAGACCGGGTTCGCGTGCACGATGCCCACCTCGCCTCCCGGATCGAGCTTGCGCCGCCAGACGCGCAGCACCTCGCCCGCCAGCCCCGGCGGCGCGTTGTCCCAGCCGTCGGAGACGATGACGAGCAGGCCGGGACGGTGTTCGAGCGCGTCGAGGATCCGCTGTCCCAGCGGCGTGGGCCCGTACGGGCGCACCTGGAGCGGGTCGGTCCTGCGCGACAGCCACAGGCCGCGGTAGTCGCCGGCCAGCGCCTCCAGCAGGTAGTGGCAGGCCAGCGCGGCCGCCAGCGGCCGGCGTCGCTTCACCGGCGAGCCGAACGAGGAGAAGCTGTCGTCCAGCACCGCCGCGACGCTCCCCCACGTGCCCGCCCGCGCCCCGGCCACGCGGGCCGCCGCCGCCCGCAGCGCGCCCACCAGCTCGGCGCGACGGCTCGTGCGCGCGTCGGCGCGGAGCGAGAGGATGTACGACGCCAGCCTGACCAGCGGCATCGCGGCCAGATCCGCCTCGGTGTCCATCCCGCCCCGGCCCGCCGACTCCGTCAGCCGCAGCCGCTCCAGCCTGGTCAGCCGCGGCGCGATGCGCTCCATGAAGATCTCCCTGCCGATGCCGTGGCGGGCGGCGAACCCCTCGGCGACGGTGTACGGCAGGTCGTACAGGGCGCCCTTGTCGAAGTGCGCGCGGCGCCACGCCTCCAGGACGGGCGTCTCGTAGCGGGCCCGGCTGAACGGCGCGAACAGGAAGTCGCCCAGCTCGCCCGGCAACCGCAGGTGGGCGTGGCGCACGGCCGACTTCACCTGCGCCCGATACTTGACCGCGTCGAAGGCCAGGTCGGGGCGGCCGGTGAGCCAGTCGCGGATGACGGCCCTGGTGCGCCGGTTGTTGACGCCGTCGCGGCGCAGGCGCCCGAAGAGCCGGTAGACCCTGGGCGGGCTCATCCGCTCCAGCCGCCAGGCGATCAGCCGGCCGTCGCCCGCACGCCCGCTCAGCAGGTTGGCGATGATCAGGGCGGCGTTGTGGTCGTTGATGTCGAGCGCCAGCGTGGCGGCGTACAGGTCGGGATAGTTGCCCTGGACGTAGCGGTGCAGAAAGTCGAGGGAGAGCCGCTGCTCGCCGGCCGTGCCGTGGAACTCGCGCTGCCCGGTGGAGGTGATGGCCGCGTTCGCGAAGATCAGGACGTCTTCGCACTCGATCAGGTCGGCGTAGGTCTCCATGGGCTCCCCCCGGGGGTCGGCGGACTGGCCGGGGAATGGGGGCACGAGCTGCGAAGCATCGCTGTAGAGGCGGGTTCCGGAAGTCGTACCTGAGTCCCGCGGCCAGTCTGGTCCGGACCTTACCGGGCCCTACGCACCGATGCGACGGTATTTATCGGGCTTCGGTGCGTGCCGAGCGGGCCTTGATCTGGCCGAGCGTGGCGTGGCTCTCCCGGATCACGGAGATCAGCACGTACGCGACCAGCAGCAGCCCGAGGCAGAGCGCGTCGGCGGCCCACCAGGGGATCTCGGCGAGCAGCAGATAGCCGTCGCCGTCGCTCAGCGACCTGAGCACCGCCGTGACCACGGCCACCACCAGGGTGACCAGCAGCCAGCTTCGCAGGCGCGGCAGGTTCCCGTTGTTCCACAGCCGGATCCGCCAGCCCATGAAGACGGCGAGCACGCCGAGCAGGGCGCAGAACCCGATCAGCCACCAGGGCAGGGCGAAGGCCGTCTGGTCGGCGATCTGCTGCTGCGTGGTACGCAGCTCCGTCTCGGCCTTCCTCTTGGCCTCCACGGCCGCGTCGAGCTGCTTCTTCAGCTGCGCGACGCTCCTCTCCTGGCGCGGGGGAGTCGCGGGGGAGTCCGTCGGGAGCATCCGCGCCACGACGGTCAGCATGATCGCCACGAACGACAGCGCCAGGACGATGGCCATGAACAGGTCGATGAAGCGCAGATCGAGCGGTGGGGCGAACGATCGGGCGGGCCGCCTCCTCACGGCTCCCTCACCAGCGTGTACTTCTGCGGGCGGCTCTCGGCCGCGCTCAGCCGCTCCACCGCGGTACGCAGCGCGTCCAGGCCCTTGACGAGTTCCTCGGTCCGGCCCCTGGACTGGGCCAGCTCCTGGGTGAGCCCGTGCATGGCGGGGGCCGCCTGCTTGGCGGGCAGCCGCGCGATGTAGATCAGGAACACCTCGTCGGCGGCCACCACGCCGGCCCGCTCGCCCCGCTCGACCAGGGCCATCGCGCCGAACGCCAGCACGCTCAGGAACAGCGCGATCAGCGTGACGCCGAACGCGGAGGCCAGCTCGGGCAGCACGTGCTGCTTGAGCGCGGCGATCAGCACCCCGGGGTCGCCCTCGCGGTCCAGGGCGTTCGAGAACGAGTTGACCATCGCGCCCATCGTCAGCGCGGTGCCGATGAACCCGAACACCGGCAGCGCCCAGATGAGCGCGTGGTCGAGGTGGTGCTTGTTGGCCATCTCGCTCTCGTCCAGCGCGGACCGGGCGCTCAGCACCGCCTCGCAGTCGTTCCCCGCCTCGGCCGCCTCCCTGAACAGCTTGAGCCGCCGCGCCACCAGCGTGTCGTCGGTCGGCTTCACCGCCTGGACGTTCGTCACAGCCTGAGCCGTCGCGGCGTTCTCCCGCCGGATGTCCGGCACGGCCCTGACGATCCTGAGCACCGCGGTCAGGAACACCGCGATGATCAGCGTGACCACAAGCTCCGCTGCCACGGGGGCCGTGGTCGCGCCCACGGACACCAGCAGCGCCTCCACCAGTCCGGCCGCCATCAGCAGCGCGGAGAACACCAGACCCACCACAGGCGCGAACACCGAGTGACGCCAGCCGTACCTTGACACCCTTTACCCTCACTCCGGCACGCAAAATGTCAGAGACCTACCTAAGCACATGTAAAACACGCGTTGGTTACGGTCTGCGGTGCCAGCGGTACCAAATGTGCTGGATCGGTGGCGTCAGCGGAAGCCGGGCACCGGCGCCGCGGCGGTCTGCTGCTGGTATCGCACCAGGCCGGCGTAGTGGCCGCCACGAGCCATCAGCTGCTGGTGCGTGCCGCTCTCGACCACCCGGCCACGGTGGAGCACGACGATCAGGTCGGCGTCGTAGACGGTCGACAGCCGGTGGGCGATGATGAGCTGCGTCTGCCCCAGCTTGAGCAGATTGCGGCGGATGCGCTCCTCGGTGACCGCGTCCAGGGCGGCCGTCGGCTCGTCCAGCAGCAGGATCCGGGGGCGGCGGGTGAGCGCGCGAGCCAGGGCGATCCGCTGGCGCTGCCCGCCGGACAGGCGTGCGCCGCCCTCGCCGACGTCGGTGTCGTACCCCTGGGGCAGCCGGACGATCTCGTCGTGGATCTCGGCCAGGCGGGCGGCGTGCTCGACCGCCTGCCTGCTCGCCCCGGAGAAGCCGGCGATGTTGGCCATGATCGTGCCGGCGAACAGGTGCGGCTGCTGGGTGACGACCCCCACCTGCCCGCGCAGCCACTGCCGGTCGAGCTCCTCCAGCGGGATGCCGTCGAAGCGGACCTGCCCGGCGGTCGGCTCGACGAGGCCGATGAGGGTGCGGCCGAGCGTGCTCTTGCCGGATCCCGAGGCGCCGACGATCGCGACCCGGGCGCCGGAGGGGATGCGGAGGGAGACGTCGTGCAGGACCGGCGTGCGGGCGTCGTAGCCGGTGCCGAGGCCGAGGACGGTGATGGCGCCCCGCAGCCCGCCGTACACCCTGATCCCGCCCGGCCGCTCCGGCTGCGTGCCCATCAGGTCGGCGATCCGCCCGATGTGCGCGGCGGCGAGCTGCAGCTGATAGACGATGCCGAACAGCGAGGCGAGCGGCGTGGTCGCGGCGACGGCGAGGGACACCAGGGCGAGCTGGTCGCCCAGCGTCCCGGCGGTGGAGCCGAACACGGCGACGAGCAGCCCCAGGTGGAGCGCGGTCTGCAGGCAGTTCGTCGCCGCCTGCACCCCGGCCACGTGCCGATCCCGCGCCGCCCCCGTGGCGAGTTCCTCCTCGTGATGCGTGCGCCAGCGCGTCTCGGCGGCCGCCTCGCCGCCGGACGCCTTGATCGCCTCGATCCCGGCGAGGCTGTCGACCAGGGCGGACTGGGTGATCGCGTTGGTGTGCAGCGCGGCCAGGGCCAGATGCATGCCACGGCGCGCCGTGACCAGCACCACGACCGCCTGTGCGCCGGCGGCCGCGAGCGTCAGCAGCGCGAGCCCGGGCGAGGCGATGACGAGCAGGGTCAGGTACGTCACGGCGGTGAACAGGTCGAACAGGAAGGTCAGCGACTGTTCGGTGAGCAGGTCGCGCAGCATGGACACGCCACCGAGCCGGCTGAGCAGGTCACCGCTGGAACGGCGCTGGAAGAAGCGGTACGGCAGGGCCAGCGTGTGGCCGACGAGCTTGCGCATCACCTCGGCCGCCACCGAGGTCTGCAGCCTGATCAGCACGCGGGCACGGGCCCACGACAGCAGCGCGCTCACCACGACCACGCCGGACGCGGCCGCCGCCAGCGTCGTCACGTCCGTCGCCACCGGCCGGTCCACCACCAGTTTGGTGAGCAGCGGTACGGCCAGCCCGAGCAGCTGCGTCCCGAGCGAGGCCAGCAGCACGGCGACGAGCAGCATCCGGTTGGCGAGCGCGGGCGTGAGCAGCGGGCGCAGCACCCGCCACGGCCGGTTCCTGGAGGCGGGGACGAGCCCCGCGGGGGCGTCGGCCAGCAGCACTTTGCCGGAGTAGCCCGCCCTGAACTGCCGCTGCGACAGCCGGCGCCGTCCCAGCCCCGGGTCGAGCACGGTGACGCCGCGCGGGGTGACCTGCTCGACCACCACGAAGTGGCTGTTCTCCCACACGGCGACGAACGGCACGGGCAGCCCGCCGACGCTCTCCACCGGGGCGCGGCATGCCCGCAGCCGCAACCCGAACCGTGCACCCGCCTGGATCATCTCGCGCAGGCTCACCCCGTCGACGCCCTCGGCGAGATGCTCGCGTACCTCCGCGAGGCCGGTCCGGCGGCCCAGCGCGCCGAGCACCATCGCCAGGCAGGCGGCGCCGCAGTCGCTGCGGGTGAGCTGCATCCGCAGCGGCACGCGCCTTCTCACAACCAGAACCACCTGATCTCCGATGCGCGCCGCCGCTCGTCCAGCCACGCCTGGAACGCCGCGTCCCGCGCCGCCTCCAGCACCTCGGGAGCCTCGGGATCGGGCGGGACGACCTCGTGGACGACCCCCGTCAGATAGCCGCCGTCGTACGGGACGGGCCCGGCCGAGGCCTGTCCGGGCAGCGTCCGCAGGGGCTCGGGCAGCTCCGGGGTGAGCGCGGTCGCGGCCTGCAACCGCATGCTGCGCCGCCCGGCGAGCGCGGCCATCGCTCGCGCGTGGAAATCCGGCACCGGCCCGTCCAGCAGGACGCCCAGCTCGTCAGCCCGCGGCCCGACCACCCACACCGCATGCCGCACCGTGAACTCCTCCGGGTGCTCGGCCAGACGGCGACGGGCCGGCTCGCCGGCGAAGCGCTCGCGGATGCGGGCGATGAGGGCCTGCGTCCTGACGTGGCTCCAGAAGGCGTCCTCCGACATGCCCGCCTCGGCCAGCCACCGCAGAGTCCGCGTACGACCGGTGAGCCCGCGCCGCCGCCGGAACTCGTCGGCGGCCCGTCGCGTCTCCTCGGGGGTCACGGGCCGCAGCTCGTTCTCCAGCTCGCTGAGCAGGATGCGATGGTCCACCAGCCGCTCGTGCAGCTGCCGGTCCCGGACGCCGAGCGCGCGGATCGTGGACAGCGCGGCCGCGACCGGCAACCCCTTGCCGTCGACGCTGAGGACGCACGACGCCGCCCAATGGGTGGAGTGGTCCACCAGCCAGGGGATGCCGTCGTCCACCTCGGCCGACAGCGCGACGGCGCCTCCCTCGGGGTGCTCCAGGAGCAGGTCGTAGCCCGCCTTGGCGGTGCCCGGCGGCTCGTCGACCGCGAGCTGGACGCGCAGGTGCGGCCGCTTCGCGCCCCAGTCCCCGACGCGCCGCTGGGCGTCGCCGACCTCCTCCCGGGCGGTCGGGAGGTCGCGCAGCAACGCGACCGCGTCGAAGAGGTCCATGGCGAACGAATCAGCGGACATCGGCGGGTTCCTCGGGGCGGGGACGGGCGGTGGCCTTGTCGGGGCGGGGACGGGCGGTGGCGTCGGCGAGCCAGTCGGCGATGGCGTCGCTGATGGGCAGGCCGGTGAGCATCTCGACGAAGGCCCATTGGCCGTTGACGTTGAGCTCCAGGAAGACGTACCGGCCGTCCGGGGTGACGATGAAGTCCAGGGCGGCGAAGCTCAGGCCGAGCCCCGCGACCAGGCGTACACAGCGGTCGGCGACCTCCCGTGGCAGGTCGTAGGCGGAATAGCGGGTCTTGGGATCCTCCAGGTGCCGCCAGTCGACGGCGGTCATCCGTGACGCCTGCGAGTCGATGCTCGCGGTGAACACCCGCTCGCCGACGACCGTCACCCGCAGCTCATAGGCCTTGGGCACGTTGGGCTGCAGCATCGCGGGCCCGTACCGCAGCCGGTGCCGGCCGGCGAGCCGCCGCCTCGGCACCACCGCCGTGAACAGGTGACGATCCTCGCGGTCCACGAAGAACGGCCGGTAGTCGAGCGTCTTGGTGATGACCTGGCCGCCGGTCCGGTTCCACAGCGGCACCAGCGCCGCAGGGTCGTTCGTCACGACGGTGTCGGCCACGGTGAACCCCAGCTCGGTGGCCCGGTACAGGTGCAGGAGCTTGTTGTCCACCGCTGTGACGTGCTGCGGCGGCGCCGGCATCCACCGGGCTCCCGCCATCAGGTCGTACGCGCCCGCGAGCGCGATCTTGGCCACGTGCTCGGCGAACGCCCGCTGCGACGGCTCCCGCACCTCGGGGGCGGACACTTTGCCGGGGCGGCGGTCCCAGACCGCGGTGACCTTCGACAAGTCGTACGTCTCACCCTGAAACGTCAGGGTCTGCCGCCACTGGCCGTCGAGAAAGGCGGTGGTGAGGGTGGAGGAGCCGGGGTACTCGGCCTCGTCCCACCACAGCAGCGGCACACCGCGCTCCTCCAGCTTCGGCCGCACGGTGTGCACCGAGTCGTCGCGCGGGCTGCTGATGATCAATAACACGGTCGGATGCTCCTTCAGCCGTTACAGGGCGGGGAGCCGGCATCCAGCGGATGCCGGCTCCCCGCCGCAGGATCAGCGATTCACGCAGTCGGCGCTCGGGTTGCCCCACGTGGAGCTGCAGAAGTAGCCGGAGCCCGGCTTCATGTCCGCCATGGGCATGCCCGCGACGACCTCGAGCTCCTCACCGACGAGCTCGGAGACCCCAGCAGGCAGATCCTCGATCTTGAGGAGGTTGCTCATGACACATCCCATCTGGTTACCAGGGGCCGCGATCTACGGCCCGGCGCAAGAGCTTGGCGCTCGCACCTTGGGATTGGCCTGGGGCCACTTGTAGCGGCTGTATCGGCCCGCGATGCCGCCCCTCCAAGCGGCATCAAGCGGGTCACATGGAAAGCCCCGGCCGTGTGGTCAGGCCGGGGCCGCATCGTCCGTACGGGCGCTTGGGGACCCCCGGGCCCTCAAGACCCCCGGGCCCTCAGCGCCCTCAAAACCCTCAGCGCACGCTCAGCGCGCTCAGCGTCCTCAGGGCCCTCAGCGGCCTTTGGGCCTTGGGGCCCTTGCCGCCCTTCTCACGACCACAAACGCAAAACCGCCCCTGCCCCACTCGCGGTGGGACAGAGGCGGTCTGACGCACGGGTGCCAGGGGGTAGCCCCTGGACAGCACAAAGGCCCGCGGGAGGAAGCGAAACTTCCGACCACACGGGCCTTCCAGTGGAGGTGGCGGGAATCGAACCCGCGTCCTTCAACCCCAAGTCAGGGCTTCTCCGGGCGCAGCCTGCTGTGCTTTTCTCGGCCCCGGCGATCACGCAGGCGAGTCGCCGACGGGCCCAGCCACTGTTTGGTTTCCCGCTCTCCCCCGTGGCCGGGTCGAGCGGTTGAGCCTTCTAACGATGCCAGACACCGGGCCGAAGGCACTCCCGGGCTGACAGTGGTTTCGCTACTTAGGCAGCGAGGCCCAGGGAATCCTGGGCAGCCACAGTGCGCTTGGAATTGGCACTTGTTGTTTGCGGTCACAGGATTAACGAGGTTATGTCCGCAGTCCTCGGCCCGCTTCACCTGGCTTGCAAAGTCGAAGTCGAAGCCAGTCACCCCCTGTGCAGTTGTCAACACACCTCCGAGGAGGTGAGCAACAAGAATCTACAGGGAACAACGCCCCCAACGCCAACTTGATTCCCCATGACGAAACCCCCGGGAGCACGGCTCAGCGGCTCGCGCTCCCGGGGGCCGACCGGCAGGGTCGAGCCGGTCCGGACGGCAGGACTTCCCCCGAGATGAAGTCCTGATCTCATCACGGCGACTAGGTCCGCAACCCCCCGAGCGGGCCCAGTCACTCAGTAAGACGCAGCCGGACCCCTGGATGGTTGCTCAGCGTGACGACAATTTCACGCCGGGTTTCGAAGGGCCGAGAAGAAGCTGCCCGCGACCGCTCCGGCGTCGTGGTTTCGCGCCAGCACGGCGACCGCCACGTCCCCCTGCCAGCCCACGAACCACTTCATCTGGCTGCCTGCCGTGGCCGTCACGCCGTAGACCCTGCCCTTGCCCGCCTGGGCGGGCGTGCCGGTCGCGCCGGCCGCCATCATCCGCTTCAGCGTCGCGAGGACCTTGGGGTCCACGGGCACGGGGGCCGGCTGCGGGGTCTGCGCGGCCTCCGCCGCCGGATCGGGCGACTTGGGGTCGGTGACCAGCACCGGTGGGTGCCAGGTGCCCGAGGCGACCGCGGCGGCCACCAGCGCCAT
This sequence comes from Nonomuraea sp. JJY05, assembly GCF_043496855.1. Lineage (NCBI taxonomy): Bacteria > Bacillati > Actinomycetota > Actinomycetes > Streptosporangiales > Streptosporangiaceae > Nonomuraea > Nonomuraea sp. JJY05. The sequence continues at coordinate 121,382 of NZ_JBIEIS010000024.1, read as the reverse complement.
GCCGAGCGGGCTGACCTCGACGTTCTGGCCGGCGATGGCCTTGGCCTTGTCGGCGTCGCCGGTCAGCGGGGGCAGCGCGCCGCTGAACGACTTGAGCGGCAGCCGCCACGGCAGGCCCACGCCGAACGCCTTGGCGCTCCTGTCCAGGTCGTCGGCCGTGACGCGGCGCGCCAGCGAGGCCAGCGCGGTGACACAGCCCTTGGCGAAGTTTTCCTGGAAGGTGCCCGAGGGCGTGACCCCGGTGGACTCCGCGGCCTGAACGAACTTGGCGCCGCCGACCGTGCGCTCGTCGGGGCAGGCCAGCCGCAGCTTCGGGCTGACGTCGCGCTTGAGCAGCGCGTCCGCGGCCACGATCGAGAATGCCGTGCCTGCGGGGAACCTGCCGGCCAGCGCGCCCATCTCCTGGTTGAGGTCCTTCTGCCGGGTCAGCTCGCCCTGGGCCCCGACCGCGAGGATCTGACCGGTGTCGCGCTGCACCGCCACCAGCAGGCTCGCCTCCGTCTCGCCCAGCGCCTGCTCGGCCGCCGCCTGGACGGACCGGTCGATGGTGGTCTTCACCGAGACGTTCTCCCGGCCCCGCCACTCCTTCAGCAGGGCGACCTGCTTGCCGGTCTTGAGGTCGAGCGTGATCACCTTGGTCTGCGTCGAACCGGTCAGGTAGTCCTGGTAGGCCTGCTGGAGGCCGCTCCTGCCGACCGAGTCACCGGCCCGCTCGGGCCCGCCGAGCTTCTGCTCGGTCTCGGGGGTGAGCGCGCTGACGCTGCCGACGATCTGCTGCGGCGGCTCGGGGTTGACCGGCTGGTCCTGCTGCACCGTCTCGATCCCGTCGATGGCGTCGAGCTTCGACTTCATCGCCTGGTAGCGCGAGCGTCCGAACGTGACCAGCGGCACGAACTTGTCGGGCGGCGAGGACCTGATGCGGCTCAGCAGGCGGTCCTGCGCGTAGTCGGTGATCTTGGACAGCTTGGCGGCGACCTCTTCCGCCCGGTCGCCGAGCTTGGCCGGGTAGACGCCCGCGCTGTAGAACACGCTGTTGCCCTGCAGCGGCTCGCCCGCGCGGTCGACGATCGGCTTGCGCGGCCTGGGGTCGGTGTCGACGGCGAACCGCTGCCCCTCCTTGAGCTGCGGATGCAGCACGGAGGGTGACCAGCGCACCTTCCAGGTGCCGTCCACGAGGTGGAGCGGGAGCAGCCCGTCGTACTCCCAGAGGGGGTTGTTCTCCCCCAGGTCGACCTCGGCATCGAAGTCGGCCTTCGCCTCTTCGCCCGTCATGCTGAGGCTCTTGATCTTGAAGCGGAAGGAGGCCGCGTCGAGCTCCAGCTTGGCGTCGGACAGCGCCTTGCGCACGGTGGCCTGATCGCCGTCGGTGCGGCCGGCGGCGAGCTCGTAGTCGCCCGACTGCCAGCCCACGAGGAAGTCCCGCACCGCGTCGTGCGGCGAGGGCTCCTCGAAGCAGCCGGTCAGGGTCGTGCTCGCGACCGCCAGGGTGGCGGCCGCGGAGAGGATGCGGCGAGCGCGTGTCATGGGGTGCGGTGCCGCCGTCTCATCGGTTGCGGTGCCGCAGGGCCCGGGCCATCTCCCGCTTCGCCTGCTGCTCCGCCAGCGCCTGCCGCTTGTCCCAGTCTTTCTTGCCCCGGGCGATCGCGATCTCGACCTTGGCCCTGCCGTCCTTGAAGTAGAGCGTCAGCGGCACGATCGTGAGCCCGCCCTCCTTCGTCTTGGTGGCGAGCTTGTCGATCTCCTTGCGGTGCAGCAGCAGCTTGCGCTTGCGGCGGGCGGCGTGGTTGGTCCACGTCCCCTGGGAGTATTCGGGGATGTGGACGTTGAGCAGCCACGCTTCGCCGTCGTCGACGCTGGCGTAGCCGTCGACGAGCGAGGCGCGGCCCTCGCGCAGCGACTTCACCTCGGTGCCCTGGAGCACGAGACCTGCCTCGAAGGTGTCCTCGAGAAGGTAGTCGTGTCTGGCACGCTTGTTCTGGGCGATGACCTTACGCCCGGTCTCACGTGGCATGCTTCGACTTTACCGGCGATCCTCAGACTCTCAGGTAGCGGCGGAGAGTCACGAACGATGCCAGCACACAGATGACCACACCGATGATCATGGTGATGGTGATGGTCTGGGCCACGTCGTTCCACCCGAGCTGCGCGGTCTGGTCGCCCAGGTAGCGCCCCAGCTCCTCGAAGAGGAAGACCTTCGTGACGATCAGGATGATCGCCGCGAACACCCCGCCGATCAGGCCGGCGATGACGCCTTCCATGACGAACGGGAGCTGGATGTAGAGGTTGGACGCGCCGACGAGGCGCATGATGCCCGTCTCTCTACGCCGGTTGAACGCCGAGAGCCGTACCGTGTTGCCGATCAGGAGCGCCGCCGCCAGCACCAGGATGATGGCCACCGCGAGCGCGTAGAACGCGAGCTTGTCGAGCATCTCGAAGAAGGGACCGACCAACTGCGCCTGGTCCACGACCTGTGACACGCCCGGCTGCCCCTGCATGGCCTGTACGACGGCCTTGTAGTTGTTCGGGTCCGCCACCTTGATGCGGAACGACTGCGGCATGTCCTCGACCTTGGTGGCGGTCGCGAGGGCCTTGTTGGTGGTGGCGTACATCTTCTGGAAGTTCTGGTACGCCGTCGACTGGTCCTCGTAGAACACCTCCTTGACGCCGGGGGTGCTCTTGATCAGGGTGTTGAGGGCCTCCTTCTGGGCGTTGGAGACCTCCTTACCCTTGCAGGCCTCCATGGCCGTGCCCTTGCTGCACAGGTAGACCGAGACCTCGACCTTGTCGTCCCAGTAGCCCTTCATCATGCCGACCTGGGCGTTGATCATCAAGCCGACGCCCAGCATCGCCATGCCGACCGCAACGGTGATGACCACCGCGATCGTCATGGTCAGGTTGCGACGGAGGCCGATCCAGACCTCGGAGAAGATGAAATTCGCCCGCATGTTCTGTCTGCAGCTCCCTGTCAGTACGCCTGGCCGTAAACGCCACGCGACTGGTCACGGACGATCTTGCCGTCCTCCAGCTCCACCACGCGCTTACGCATGGAGTCGACGATGGCCGCGTCGTGCGTGGCCATGACGACCGTGGTGCCCGTCCTGTTGATGCGGTCGAGCACCTTCATGATGCCGATGCTCGTCGCGGGGTCGATGTTGCCCGTGGGCTCGTCGGCCAGCAGGATCATGGGCCGGTTGACGAACGCGCGGGCCATGGCGACGCGCTGCTGCTCGCCGCCGGACAGCTCGTCGGGCATGCGGTGGGCCTTGCCTTCCAGGCCGACCAGCTCGATGACCTCGGGCACCACCTTGCGGATGAACCGCCGGGGCTTTCCGATGACCTCGAGGGCGAACGCCACATTTTCGTAGACGTTCTTGTTCGGGAGCAGCCTGAAGTCCTGGAACACGCAGCCGATGCGGCGGCGCAGGTGCGGCACCTTGAAGTTGGAGAGGCGGGCCAGATCTTTGCCGGCGACATGGATCGCGCCGGAGTTGGGCCGCTCCTCCTTGAGGACCAGACGCAAGAACGTGGACTTGCCTGATCCCGAGGGACCGACGAGGAACACGAACTCACCCTTGTCCACGTCAACGGATACGTGGTCGAGGGCGGGCCGGTTCTGGTTCGCGTAGACCTTGGTGACATTATCGAAATGGATCACGAGAGCATCACGGCATGCCAGTCTAGGGGTCAGGACGGAAGCGAGGGTGGCACATGCCCACTTCCCGCCACCGGCCGATCGGGTTACGCGGTCTTTACTGATGATCGACGTTCCGATTGGCCAGACGACAGTCTAGGGGGAAGACTGGCATGGAAAGTCCATAACGGAAACAAAACGATTGTGCGGCTAGACTTGGGGCTGTCATGAGTTGTGAACACCTCGTATGCGCGCAGTGCGCCCACCCTGTGATCGAGGGACGCTGCCCCACCTGCCGAGCCAGCAGGGAGCGGATGCACCAGCACGGCTTCGCCGGGCTGTCACCCGCTCTGATCGCTCTGCTGCTGGTCGTCCTGCTCTTCGCGAGCCTGGTGCTCAAGCACCTGAGCGGGCTCTAGTCGGCCGTCCCCGACTCCTGGCGGCGCATCCAGCGGATCTCGGACTCGATGAACCCATCGAGGTCGCCGTCCAGGACGGCCGACGGGTTGCCCGCTTCGGTGCCCGTGCGCAGATCCTTCACGATCTGGTACGGGTGCAGCACGTAGTTGCGGATCTGCGTGCCCCATGACGTCGTGGTGGCGCCGCGCAGCTCCGACATCTTCTCCGCCTCCTCCTGCCGCTTGCGCTCCAGCAGCTTGGCCTGCAGGACGTTCATGGCGGTGGCGCGGTTCTGCAGCTGCGAGCGCTCGTTCTGGCAGGAGACGACGATGTTGGTCGGGAGGTGCGTGATGCGCACCGCCGAGTCGGTCGTGTTGACGCCCTGGCCGCCAGGGCCGCTCGACCGGTAGACGTCGACGCGGATCTCGTCCTCGTTGATGTCGATGTGGTCGGTCTGCTCGACGACCGGCACGACGTCGACCCCCGCGAACGAGGTCTGCCTGCGGCCCTGATTGTCGAACGGGCTGATGCGGACCAGCCGGTGGGTGCCGTGCTCGCCGCGGAGCGTGCCGTACGCGTAGGGCGCCTTGATCGTGAACGTGGCCGACTTGATGCCGGCCTCCTCCGCGTAGGAGGTGTCGTAGACCTCGGTCGAATAGCCCTTGCGCTCGGCCCAGCGCAGATACATGCGCAGCAGCATCTCGGCCCAGTCGGCGGCGTCGACCCCGCCCGCCTGGGAGTTGATCGTGACGAGCGCCTCGCGGGCGTCGTACTCGCCCGAGAGCAGCGTGCGCACCTCTAGAGCCCCGATGTCGGACTTGAGCGACTCAAGCTCCTTGTCGGCCTCGGCGCGCGTGTCGTCGTCGCCCTCCTCGGCCGCCAGCTCGTAGAGGACGCCGAGGTCGTCGAGACGGCGCGCGACGCCCTCGACGCGGTTGAGCTCACCCTGAAGGTGCGAGAGCTTGCTGGTGACCTTCTGCGCCTGGTCGGGGTCGTCCCACAGGTCCGGTGCGGCAACCTGCTGCTCCAGCTCCTCGATCTGCTTGCGCATCGCGTCGAGGTCGAGCACGTCCTGGATGCTGCGGAGCGTGCCCGCGAGCTCGTTGATCTCTTCTGCCGGATCGATGCCTGCCACGTCTCCCAAGCCTACTTCCCCCGGAGAGCTACGCCCCCCATCCCCGCCCACGTCGTCAAAAGGCGACTCCTGTTCGGGTGCCGGAGGGCCCGCCGCCCCGCGGTCGCGAATAACATGGCGAGGTGCGTGCATACGGTCGGCGGAAAGTGCTGGCGCTCGCCGCCGGCGTACTGGCCGCGGCGACCGCCTGCACGGGCAATGCCCCGGCCGAGCCGTCCAAGGCGGCCGCGACCTCGTCGGCGTCCGCGTCCCCCTCGCCCTCCGCACCCGTGACGGCCGTCACGCAGGCCGAGGCCGCGGAGGAGTTCTCCAAGTTCACGGCCACCGACGACGCGCTGCGGGCTCCGAGCGAGCTTCAGGGACGGCTGGACCTGGAGCTTAAGGACGTCGTGACGGGCGGGCAGGGGCCGCTGACCGCGGCGGCGTTCCTGTCCCACGACTTCGCGCCGCCCCGCTACAAATGGGGGACGCCGAAGCTGTTCGTGCCGAGGTTCGCGCCGCAGGAGCAGGCGCCCTGGTTCAGCGCGCTGGCGACGCGCGACGGCAGCCCGACGCTGCTGACGTTCGCCAGGTCCGCCGACCGGTGGCGGCTCAGCTCCGCGGCCGAGCTCCTGTCCGGGCAGCAGGTGCCGGAGATCGAGCTCGACGCCGACGGTTACGCGACCGCGGTGGCGCCCGACGACAAGTCGGTCACGATCAGCCCGCAGTTCATGGGCCCCGTGCACGCCAGCGTGGCCGAGACCGGGTCCGCCGGGGTCACGGCGGGGCTGCTGGCGGCGGGCCCGTACACGACGGACGTGGCCGAGCAGATCGCCAGCCTCCGGGAGAAGGCCAAGAACGACGGGTTCAGCTACGACTCGATCTTCAGTGCCGACAACTATCCGGTCTACGCGCTGCGCACGAAGGACGGCGGGGCGTTGATCCAATACTCGCTGTCCCGCACGACGTCCACGACCACGAAGACGGCCGAGGATGACTACATCCCCGTGCCGGAGCAGGCGCAGTGGGCCATCACCACGCCGGTGCTGCGGCGCTCGCTCAAGCTGATCGAGACGCACCAGTACGCCACCGTGGTGCCGTCCCTGAAGGCCCCGGCCGCCGCGGCCGTCATCGCCCATGACGGCGCCCTGACGCGCGCCTCGGGCCAGTAGCAACTTAAGTTGACTAATCGACACGTAGTCAACTATGGTTGCTTGCATGTCGGCCGACATTCCCGAACCCCAGGAGCCCGCTGACGCGCTGGCAGCCGTGGTCGCTCTGCGGCGCCTGGCCGATCAGCTGGAGGACGCCGCCGTCGAGCAGGCGATGCGGGCCGGCTGGAGCTGGCCACAGGTCGCCGAGGCGCTCGGAGTCACTCGCCAAGCGGTGCACAAGAAGCACGTCAAGCGGCTCATCGCCGCGGGCGTCACGCTGAGGAGACGACAGTGAGCGCGATCGACCACTACATCAACGACGTCATCCTGCGGGGCGAGACCGAAGCCAGGCAGGACGGGTCCGCCGCGATAGAGGCACACCACCTGCTCCTGGGCATCGCCGCTCACGAGGGCACCGCCGCCCACGAGGTCCTGACCTCGGAGGGGCTGGACCGCCGGGCGATCCGCGCCGCGCTGGACCGGGAGTTCGAGCACAGCCTCGGCACGGCCGGGGTGTCGCTCGCCTCGTTCGACCTCCCCGCGCCGACCCCCGACCCGGACCGCCGGGTGAGCCTGGGGGCCTCGGGGCGGCTCTGCCTCGAACGCGGCTTCGCCCACGCCCCGCGCAAGAAGGACCTCAGACCCGGCCACCTGGTGCTCGGGATCCTGGAGGCCGAGGTCGGCACCGTGCCCCGCGCTCTCGCCCTGGCAGGCGTCGACCGGGCCGCGCTGGCGACCCGCCTCCAGATGGAGAACGGGCGCTGGTGACCCCTCAGAGCGCAGCCTGACCGCCGTAGGCGCGGCCCGGCTGCGTCTCCGTGTGGCGGCCTGGCTACGCCTCCGTGTGGGGGAGGTTGCTGGCCGCCACCAGGGTGCGGATGGCCCGCAGGGCGACCGACAGGGTGGCCAGGTCGAAGTGGTCGCTCTCCCAGATCTCCGAGAGCGTCTGCCGCGCCCGGGAGACCGCCGCCGAGTTGGCCTCCGACCACCGGGCCAGCCGCTCCTCCGGCGGCAGCCCCGGCGTGCTGTGGGCCAGCACGTCGCGGGTCAGCGAGGCGTGCGCGGCGTAGAGGTCGTCGCGCAGGGCGGAGCGGGCCATCGAGTTCCAGCGGTTGTCCCGGGGCAGCGCGATGATGCGCTCCCGCAGGCGGGCCAGCTGGAGCCGGTCGGCCAGGTCGAAGTAGACCTCCGCCACCTCGGCCACCGGGCGGCCCGTCAGCGAGGCCACCTCCACCAGGTCCAGCATGGAGTACGCGGGCACCATGGCGGCCGCCCGCTCGGCCAGCTCCAGCGGCACCCCCCTGGCCGCGAAGGAGTCGCGGCGCTCCTCGTAGGCGGCCAGGTCGGGCCCGGTCAGCAGCTTGGGGATGTGGGACAGCAGGCCGTTGACGCCCTTCACGAAGAAGGCGACCGACCCGGCCAGGTCCAGCGGCGGCCGGCGGTTGACCAGCAGCCAGCGGGTGCCGCGCTCGGCCAGCTTGCGGGCCTCCAGCAGCATGGCGATCTGGGTGGCCGTGTCGACCTTGTTGTCCAGCGCCTCCACGGCCCGGTGGAAGCTGGGCAGGTCGAACACCTCGCGCGCCACGAGGTAGGCACGCACGATGTCGGGGGTGGAGGCCCCGGTCTCCTCCCCGAAGCGGTACATGAACGTGGTGCCCATGGAGTTGACCAGCTCGTTCACCACGCAGGTGGTGATGATCTCGCGCCGCAGCGGGTGGGCGTCCATGTAGGGGCGGAAGCGCTCGCGCAGCGCGGACGGGAAGTACGACACCAGCCACGAGGCCAGGTAGGGGTCGTCGGGCAGGTCGGAGCCCAGCAGCTCGGCGTCGGCGACCAGTTTGGTGTAGGCCAGCAGGACGGAGAACTCGGGCGCGCTCAGGCCCAGCCTGGCCTGGCGGCGCTCGGCCAGCGTCTTGTCCGAAGGCAGGAACTCCAGCTCCCGGTTGACCAGGCCGTCCCGTTCGAGGCGGCGCAGGTAGCGGGAGTGGATGTGGAGCATCTCGACGGCCTGGGTGCGGGCCGCGGCGAGGACCACGTTCTGCGCGTAGTTGTCCCGCAGCACCAGGTCGGCGACCTCGTCGGTCATCGAGGTGAAGACCTGGTTGCGCTGCTTGTCGGTCAGCTCGCCGTCGCGGACGACCTGGTCGAGCAGGATCTTGATGTTCACCTCGTGGTCGGAGGTGTCGACCCCGGCCGAGTTGTCGATGAAGTCGGTGTTGACCAGCCCGCCGTTCAGCGCGAACTCGATGCGGGCGAGCTGGGTGAATCCGAGGTTGCCGCCCTCGCCGATGACCTTGCAGCGCAGGTCCGCGGCGTTGACCCGCAGCCCGTCGTTGGCCTTGTCGCCCACGTCCGCGTTGGACTCGGAGCCGGCCTTGACGTACGTGCCGATGCCGCCGTTCCACAGCAGGTCGACGGGGGCCCGCAGGATGGCACTGATCAGGTCGTTGGGGGCCAGGGAGGTGACACCGGCGGGGATGCCGAGCGCCTCGCGCATCTGCGGCGTGATGTGGACGGACTTGGCCGTACGGGGGAAGACGCCGCCGCCGGCCGAGATCAGCTTGGCGTCGTAGTCCTCCCACGAGCTGCGCGGCAGCTCGAACAGGCGCTGCCGCTCCCTGTACGAGGCGGTCGCGTCGGGCGAGGGGTCGACGAAGATGTGCCGGTGGTCGAAGGCGGCCACCAGCCGGATGTGCCGGGACAGCAGCATGCCGTTGCCGAACACGTCACCGGACATGTCGCCGATCCCGGCCACCGTGAAGTCGGTGCTCTGCACGTCCAGGCCCATGGTCCGGAAGTGGTACTTGACCGACTCCCAGGCGCCGCGGGCGGTGATGCCCATGGCCTTGTGGTCGTAGCCGATCGAGCCGCCGGAGGCGAACGCGTCGCCCAGCCAGAAGCCGTACTCCTTGGCCACGCTGTTGGCGATGTCGGAGAAGGTCGCGGTGCCCTTGTCGGCGGCGACCACGAGGTAGGTGTCGTCACCGTCGTGCCTGACCACGTCGAGCGGCGGCACGACCTTGCCGTCCACGAGGTTGTCGGTCACGTCGAGCAGGCCGGAGATGAACGTCCGGTAGCAGGCGACGCCTTCGACGAGCATCTCCTCCCGCGTTCCGGACACGGGCGGCCGTTTCACAACAAATCCGCCTTTAGACCCAGTGGGGACGATGACGGTGTTTTTCACCATCTGCGCCTTTACCAGGCCGAGAATCTCCGTACGGAAGTCCTCCATCCGGTCCGACCACCGCAGCCCGCCCCGCGCCACTTTCCCGAAGCGCAGATGCACGCCCTCGACCCGCGGCGAATACACGAATATCTCGTACTTCGGCCGCGGGAGCGGCAGGACGCTGATCGCCTGCGGGTCAAATTTGAGCGATATGTACGGTTTGCGGTGCCCATCGACCGTTTGGAAGTAATTCGTGCGCAATGTCGCCTGAATCATCTCCAGATACGCCCGCAGGATCCGGTCCTCGTCGAGAGAGGCCACCTCGTCGAGCGCGCCCAGGATCTCCTCGTTGAGCGCTTCGGCGAGATCGAGCCGCACGTCCTCGCCGCGCCGCGGATCGAGCTTGGCCTCGAAGAGGCTCACCAGCAGCCGCGCCAGCCGCACGTTCCCGGCCAGCACCCGCTCCATGTACGTCTGCGAGAAGGTGCCCCCGGCCTGGCGCAGGTACTTGGCGTACACCCGCAGGATCTCGACCTGCTCCCAGGTCAGCCCGGCGCTCAGGATGAGCGAGTTGAAGTCGTCGGCCTCGACCTGCCCCTTCCAGAGGGCGCTGAGCCCGTCCTGGAACAGCCGCTTGAAGTCGTCCCTGCCGACCTCCTCCGTCGGCGTGTACCGCAGGCCGAAGTCGTAGATCCAGGCGTTCTTGGTGTTGGGGTCGTTGTCGCGGTCGATCTCGTACGGCCGCTCGTCCACGACCTCGACGCCGAGCCGCTGGATCAGCGGCAGCGCCTCCGAGAGCGAGATGGGCGAGCCGACCTTGTAGATCTTGAGCCGCCGCTCCCCCTCGACCGCGTCGTACGGCTCGTAGAGGTTGATGTCCACCTCCGCGCCGTCGCCCACGGCCACGAGGTCCTCCAGGCGGCGCAGGTCCACCACGGCCACCTTGGGCGGGAAGTCCGCCTTGTAACCCTCGGGGAAGGCGGAGGCGTACCGCTTGATGAGCGTGGGCGCCTCGTCCTCGGAGGTCATCCGCCCCAGCTCGGTGGCCAGGTCGTCCTCCCAGGAGCGGGTCAGGGCGGCCAGCCGCGCCTCCAGCTCCTCCACGTCCACGCTCGGCGGCGGGAGCTGCCTGCCCCGCTCGCCCCGCACCACCACGTGCAGCCGGGCCAGCACCGACTCGCCGATCATCGCGCTGTAGTCGAGCGACTTGCCGCCCAGGGCCTTCAGCAGCACCTCCTGCATCTTCAGCCGCACCTTGGTGGTGTAGCGGTCGCGCGGCAGGTAGATCAGGCAGGAGATGTAGCGGCCGTAGTCGTCGCGGCGCAGGAACAGCTTGACCTGCTTGCGCTCGCGCAGCCGCAGCACGCCCAGCGCGATCGGCAGCAGCTGGTCGACCGAGGTCTGGAAGAGCTCGTCGCGCGGGAACGTCTCGAGGATCTCGATCAGGTCCTTGCCGTCGTGGCTGTCGGGCGCCAACCCGGCCTTGTCCAGCACGGCCGCCAGCTTCCGGCGGAGCACGGGGATCCTGGAGATCGACTCGTTGTAGGCCACGTGCGTGAACAGGCCGAGGAAGCGCCGCTCGCCGACCACCTCGCCCTCGGGCGTGAAGATCTTGACCCCGATGTAGTCGAGGTAGGCCGCCCGATGGACGGTGGCCCGCGAGTTGGCCTTGGTGGTGATCATGAGCTGCTTCTCGCGCGCCTTGGCCCGCACCTCGGCGGGCAGCGCGGAGAAGCTGTCCGAGCCGACCTTGTCGTCACGCAGGATGCCCAGCGCCGCGCCCGGCAGCGCCCGCAGCGCCTCGCCCTCGTCGGTGTGCTCGAGCCGGTACTCGCGGTAGCCCAGGAAGGTGAAGTGCCCGTCGGCGAGCCAGCGCAGCAGGTCGATGCTGTCCTCGACCTCCGCGGGCTCCAGCGGCGGCGGGCTCATGCCCAGGTCCTCGGCGGTCTGTACGGCCAGCGCGCGCATCTTCCTGAAGTCCTCGACCGCGTGGCGCACGTCGGTGAGCACCCGCTGCAGGTCGGCTTCGAGCGCCTTGAGCGCCTCGGGGTCGGTCTGCCGGTCGACCTCGATGTGCATCCACGACTCGACCAGCATCTGGCCGGTGACGTCCTCCTGGCCGCGCCCGAGCATCCGGCCGGTCATGTCGCGGCGCACCCGCATCTGGGGATGGACCAGCAGGTGGATGCCCAGGTCGTGGCGGTCGAGCTCCATCGTCACGGAGTCGACGAGGAACGGCATGTCGTCCGTGACCACCTCGACGACCGAGTGGCCCGGGTCCCAGCCGTTCGCGTCCAGCGTGGGGGTGTAGGCGCGGACGACCGCGCGGCCCTGGGGGCGGACCTCGGCCAGCTGCCGCTGCGACATCGCGGGGCCGTACACGTCAACGGGGTTGCGGTCGAGCAGGTCCTCCGGCGCGACGTGCCGGTAGTAGAACCGGAGGAAGGACAGGGCCTCCTCGGGGCCCACATGTTCGCTGCTCGCCGCGCAACTCTCCGCGGCTCGCTGGAGCAGCTCGTCCTTGGCCTCGTCGAGGGGCATTTCGGTCTCACTCCTTTGTGAGGGTTTGCCAAAGCTGTTCATAGCCAGGCCCTTAGTTCCCACAGCAGCGGGAAGTAGTGCAAACGCGTTCTGCCGCGCAGATAGGGGGCGCCCGTCGAGCCGCCAGTGCCCGACTTGGTGCCGATTTGACGTTCGACCATCTGGACATGACGCATCCGCCACTGCGCGGCGGTCGCGTCGTGCGTCAGCAGGTCTTCGGCCAGTTGCCACAGGTCGTCGTACGACCCGCGGTCCCTCGCCACGGCCAGCAGCGAGCCCATGATCTCGTCGTCGGAGACCGGCAGGCCACGCTGGGAGAGGGCGGTGAGGTAAGCATCCCACAGCGTGGGCTCCTCCAGCCTGCGGCGCAGCCGTGCGAGCTCCGTGTCGCTGGCATGCCTGAAGCTGCCGAGATAGCGCTCGTCCTTGAGCCCGGACAGGAACTCCAGCTCCCGGAACTGCACCGACTGGAAGCCGCTGGCGGGCGCCAGCTTCTCCCGGAACATGAGGAAGTCCTGGGGCGTCATCGTCTCCAGAACGTCCACCTGCTCGATCAGCACCTTCTCGACCGCGTGCACCCGGCGGAACAGGTGCCTGGCCCGCCAGAGCTCGCCGGCGAACATGGCCTCGCGGGCGTTCTCCAGCTCGTGGAGCAGCAGCTTGAACCACAGCTCGTAGACCTGGTGGATGGTGATGAAGAGCAGCTCGTCAGGCGCTTCGGACTGCGGCCGCTGCTGTGCGAGAAGTTCGGGCAGGCGAAGATAGCCGCCGTACGACAGCCGGCCGCCTTCCTCGCCGAACCGCCGATGCGGGGGAACGGGCGCATCTCCGTCGATGCCCACCGAACACCTCCCCCTGATCGTCCGGTCACGCTACACCGGACGCAATGCCTCGCCGTACCGATACCACCCGAAAAGGGCACAGACGTCAACGTACAGACGTCAGCGTGACATCGACCTCGGGGGGGTCGTCGTCGGAGGCTGCGGGAGCGTTCTTGAGCTCGTCAAGCTCTTCCGGGAGCTCGGCAAGCTCAATCAGCTCCGCCTGGCATCTCTCGCACGTATCGAGGTGGCGCTCGAAGGCCTCGTGCTCGTCCTCATCGAGGACTCCGAGGACATAGGCAGCCACCTCGTCATGCATCAGCCGGCTACCCCCTTGTCCCGCAGCAGTTCGCGAAGAGCCCGGATCCCGTAATAGAGCCGGGACTTCACCGTGCCCGGCGGTATCCCCAGTATCTCCGCCGCTTCACTAATCGTACGGTCTCGGAGGTAGGTCTGCTCTATGACTTCGCGGTGTTCTTCAGAGAGGCTGCGAAGGGCGTCGGCGACGACCATCCGCGACAGGGCTCGCTCGGAGCCGTCGGGTACGGCCATCATGTCGACTTCGGGCGGCTCGACCTCTTGAGGCCGGGCGCTCTTCCGTCGACGTCCATCGATAACGATGCGGCGGGCTACCGTCAGTAGCCACGCCCATAAAAGGCTTGGTTCCCACTGCAGTCTTGCCGAGTTTTTCCAGGCTCGGACGAGCGTCTCCTGCACCACGTCTTCGGCCCATTGAAGGTCGTTACCTGTCGATTTGCGTACGTGGCGCAGCAGAGGGCCGCCGAACTCCTGGTAAAGCACCGCGATGCGATGCTCCGCCTCGGCATCCGCACTCTCGAACCTGCCGTCGAGGTGACCTAGCACGGGGCACATCTTTACACCTTCGTTATCTCGGCGGTAGCCACTCCGATAACTCCAGTCATTTCTAACTATCTCCGGCCATGTGCTGAACCAAGCCCGAGAGGCCCGCGTACCTCCGACCATGCACAGGCTTTTGCGCGGTGGCGAGCTCTTCATGCTCGGTGGCTTCGTCGTGGCGGCCGCGGTGACGATCGTGCTGGTCATGCCACCTTCGATCGATCCCGCCGCCACAGCGGCGACCCAGACATCATCGGGGCCCGTCACGGCCGCCGACCGTGACCTGCTCATCAAGGTGCGACAGGCCGGCCTCTGGGAGATGCCCGCGGGCGAGTATGCCCAGACCCGCGCCGAGTCCCAACGCGTCAAGGAAGTCGGCAGGCTGATCATGCAGGACCACCAGAGGCTGGACCTGCTGACCCGTCAAACCGCCAAGAAGCTCGGGGTGGCGATCCCCAGCGAGCCCAATGCCGACCAGCAGAGCTGGATGGCCCAGCTGGCCGCGGAGCGCGGACCCGCCTTCGACAAGGACTACGCGAACCTGTTGCGGGCCGCGCACGGCAAGGTCTTCACCGTCGTGGCTGCCGTACGGGCTGGTACGCGCAACGCGGAGATCAGGAAGTTCGCCGAGGCAGGCATCAACTTCGTCATGCGCCACATGGCACTCCTGGAGTCCACCGGCCTGGTCGATCACACCCAGTTGCCCGAGCCCCCGACGCCTTCACCAGCTCCACCCGTCGCGATGGCGGTCGAAAAGAGGAGAGACGCATGACGAGATCAAGACGCATGGCCGCGACCATGTCCGCATTGGCCGTGGTGGCTAGCGGATTGGTGTCCGCGGCCGTCATCGGCGTCGGCCCGGCGCGCGCCGACCACTGCGACCCGGCCCAGGCCTCCCAGGAGCAGCAGCAGGGCCAGCGGAACCGGAACAACAACCGGAACCAGGATCAGGGCCAGCAACAAGATCAAGATCAGCAGGGACAGGATCAGAACCAGCAGCAGCAGGATCAGAACCAGAACCAGGATCAGAACGGCCAGAACCAAGACCAGAACAACGACCAGAACCAGAACCAGAACCAGAACCAGAACCAGGATCAGGGCCGGCAGGACCAGAACAACAACCAGCAGCAGAACAACAACCAGCAGAACGGCCAGCAGCAGGACCAGAACGGCGACCAGCAGCAGAACGCCGACCAGCAGGGCCAGGGCGGCGGGCGCGCCGTGCTCGACCCGGCCCAGGACCCGAACCCGGAGCAGACCGCCGAGACCTTCGGCCGCCGCAACCGCCCGACCAGGAACCCGGACCAGGGCAACAACGGCAACAACGGTAATAACGGTAATAACGGTAATAACGGGAACAATGGCAACAACGGCAACAACGGCAACGGAAACGCCTCCCCCAGCCCGTCCCCCACAGCGTCCGAGGACCACAACGAATGCGCCGACCTGGGCCCGTTCGTCGAGGACTTCGTCGACATCCGCCGGGTAGCGCCGCGTCAGCTTGACGCCCGCATCGGCAGGGGCGGCTCGCGCGGCTCCTTCATCTCCCAGTGCGGGACGAACCGCAACGGCCACAACAACCCGGACAACTTCATCGTCGCCCCCGGCGTGAGCAACGGAGCCCACCACCTCCACGACTACGTGGGCAACCTGTCAACGGACGGCTTCTCCACGGACCAGAGCCTCGCCGCCGCGGGCACCACGTGCCGATTGGGCGATAAATCCACCTACTTCTGGCCGGTCCTTCGAGACCGCAAGGTGGACGCGAACACCGAGGACCCGGACGGCAACGTCGGCCAGGTGCTGCGTGCCCGCTCCGTGACGCTGCAGTTCCGCGGCAACGCCACCTCCCAGGTCGTCGCGATGCCGAGGTTCCTCAGGCTGATCACCGGCGACGCCAAGGCCGCCACCAACGGCGCCGGCAACGCCAGGGCCGCCTGGTCCTGCACGGGATTCCAAAATCGCATAAGTCCCGACAAATATCCGCTTTGCCCGCGCGGCAGCCAAGTCGTTCGTATTCTGGACTTCCCTAGCTGCTGGGACGGCCAGAACACTGACAGCGCCAATCACCGAACGCACGTGGTCTTCCCCGGACAGGGTGGCGCCTGCCCGCAAGGGACCAAGGCGGTGCCGGCACTGCGCATGACCCTCACGTACTCCGTGCCGCAGGGCCCGTCATTCGCCGTGGACGCCTTCCCTGAACAGAAGCACAACCCGATCACCGACCACGCTGACTTCGCGAACGTGATGCCCGATCGGCTGATGCAGTTCGTCGTCTCTTGCATCAACCGGGGTCGCCGATGCTGATCTGAGAGCCCTCACGGGCTACCCAGCCTTCCGAGTCGCACCCTCACCCGACCTTGGAGGGAACCTTAGATGCTCCACAGACGACACCCCCGGCACACTCCCACCAAGTTGGACACGCGCAGTGTCCGGCTGGGAGCCAGCGCCATGGTCATGGCCGTCGTGCTGTCGGCGTTCGCGCTGACCAGGACGGACCGCGGCATCGCGATCCTCGGCCGGGTGGTCGCCTTCCTCGAGTTCTACGTGGGCGTGATGGCCCTGGTGACGTTCACCGCGACCGTCGCCCTCGGGATCATCACCACCGAGCGGGTCTTCCTGTCGCCGGTCAACCGGGTCAGGTCGCAGCTCGCCCACAAGGCCTTCGGCCTTCTCGGGATGATCTTCCTGATCACGCACATCTCACTCATGATCAGCCTGGGGCACGTGCCGCCGGGCGCGGCGGTCGTCCCCATCGCGGGGATCAACAAGGGTCTCGGCATCCTGGCCTTCGACATGATGATCGTGGCTGTGGTCACGGGGCTGCTCAGGAGGCGCTGGGCGGCGAAGGCCAGGCCATGGATGTGGCGAGTGATGCACTCGGTCGCGTACCTGGGCTGGCCCGTCGCCATCATGCATGGGTTGACGGCCGGCCGCCCGCCGGCCGGCTGGGTGGCCTGGTCCTACGTGGCCAGCATCGCGGCGGTCGGCGGAGCGCTGGTCATCCGCGTGCTGGCCGCGGCCTTCCGGCCGCCGATCACACTCGAGAAGATCCAGGGGCCGGCGGTGACCAACCCCGCCGCCATGGGCGTGCCCGCCGAGCAGCCGCAGAAGGTCGCCTCGGGGAACGCCGCCGCTGCGGCAGCCGCAGCCGCCGGCGCGGGCCCGGCCGCGGCCGCGGCCCAGAGAAGGAACGCACCGGTGAGCCTCGCCGAGCGGCGCAGGTATCGGGAGGCCGGATGAGACCGCCTCAGGACACCCGGTTGACCCCCGCAACCCGACAGGAGCGATCGTGATTCCGGCCCGAGTGCCGCGGGTCTTACGGATGGGTCCGGCCCGGCTGACCGCCGGGCTGGACCAGACCCGCCGACTGGATCTTCCCGCCCACCGCACCCTCCATGGTTCCCCCAAACCGCGCGACCTGGACCAGCTCATCTCGATGGCCAACGAGGTGGACATGCGCGGCCGTGGCGGGGCGGCGTTCCCGTTCGCGCGCAAGCTGCGGGCCGTCGCCGACGCGGTGGGCTCGAGCGGCGAGTGCGTCGTCCTCATCAACGGCGCCGAGGGCGAGCCGGCCAGCTCCAAGGACGCCATGCTGCTCACCCGCAACCCCCACCTGGTCCTCGACGGCGCCGTACTGGCCGCCGAGGCGCTGGGCGCCCGCGAGGTGGTTCTCGCCACGGCCGGCGGCGAGGTCGCCGAGGCGTCCGTCAACGCCGCCGTGGACGAGCGCCGGGCCGCGAACGTCGCCGGCGGCGCCGAGAGCCGCATCCCGATCCGGGTGGTCGGGATCAAGGAGCGGTTCATCTCCGGGGAGGGCGGCGCGCTCGTCAACGCCGTCAACGGCGAGATCGGCATCCCGCCCGGGCGCAAGAGGCGGGCCGCGATCAGCGGCGTGGACGGGCTGCCGACCCTGCTGTCCAACACGGAGACCTACGCGCAGCTGGCGCTGCTGGCCGAGCTCGGCCCGGAGAGGTACGCCGAGGTCGGCACCCCCAAGGAGCCCGGCACCATCCTGCTCACCGTCAGCGGCGGCGCGGCCAACGGCGCGGTCATCGAGGCGCCGACGGGCACGTACCTGGCGGACGTGCTCGCGCTCACCGAGGCCGACGTCGGCGACGGGGTGCTCATCGGGGGCTACCACGGCGCCTGGCTGTCGGCCGAGGTGGCCCAGACGGCCGTGATCTCGCGCGAGGGCATGAAGCTCGCCGGCGCGACCCTGGGGGCCGGGATCATCGTCCCGCTCGGCGAGTCGACGTGCTCGCTGGGCGAGGCCGCCCGGGTCACCTCCTACCTGGCGGGCGAGTCGGCCGGCCAGTGCGGCCCGTGCCGGCTCGGCCTGCCGGACCTGGCCTGGGCCATGAACTCGCTGGTCGAGGGCAGCGGCTCCGTGGACGCCGTACGGCGCTGCGTGCGCGGCGTCGAGCGGCGCGGGGCCTGCTTCCACCCGGACGGCACGGCCAAGTTCGTGCTGTCGGCGCTGGACGCGTTCGAGAGCGAGATCGCGCTGCACCTGGAGCACGGTTCGTGCGGCCGGCCGGTCCGCGGCGTGCTGCCGATGCCCGAGCCCGAGAACGACTACGTCGAATACCGGCTGGAGGTCGACTGGTCCCGCTGCGCGGGGCACGGGCTCTGCGCCCATCTGCTGCCGGAGTTCGTGGAGCTGGACGACTACGGGTTCCCGTCGTTCAGGACCGTACCGGGCTGGATGGCCAAGGAGGCGCGGCGCACGGTCGAGATGTGCCCCGCGCTGGCCCTGCGGATGGTCCAGACCACGGGAGACGGTCATGGTGGCCCGGCTCCGAAGCCCACCGGCTCGCCGCTGCGGCTCGTCAAGGACGGAGTCCTCAAGAAGGCCGAGAAGAGCGGCCCGCCACGGCTCACCCGGGTGGGCTCCGCCACCCCCAGGAACGCGTTCGGAGGGAGCGCCGGGTAAGCCCGAAGTGATGGAGATGTGACCAAACCTGGCGGGTCATCCGGACGTCTCACCGATCGGCTCAACACCGATCACCACGGAGGCGTCCATGGACCGCCGGGACTTTCTGCATGTCGCCGCGCTCGCCCCACTGGCCGCCACCGCGCGGCCCACTGGCACGTCCGGGCTCTCCGCGCCGCCGCCCAACTGGGCGAGGCTGCGCAGACAGCTGAAGGGCACGCTCGTGCTGCCGGGCGACGCCGGATACGACACCGCGCGCCGCCTGTACAACCCCGCCTACGACCGGATCCGGCCGGGCGGGGTCGCTTACTGCGCGAACGCGGCCGACGTGTCGGCGTGCCTGACGTTCGCGCGCACGAGCGATGTGCCGGTCACCACCCGTTCCGGGGGTCACTCCTACGCGGGCTGGTCCACGGGCACCGGGCTGGTGATCGACGTCTCCAGGATGAGCTCGGTCGCCTATGCGGGCGGCCGGGCCACGATCGGCGCGGGCGCGAAGCTGATCGACGTCTACGACCGGCTCGCCCGCCACGGCGTGAGCATCCCCGCGGGCTCCTGCCCCACGGTCGGGGTCGGCGGTCTCACGCTGGGCGGCGGCATCGGCGTGGTGTCGCGGAAGTACGGGCTCACGTGCGACAACCTCCAGTCGGTACGCGTCGTCACGGCCGACGGCCGGACGCTGGACTGCGACGCCACCCGCAACGCCGGCCTCTACTGGGCCTGCAGGGGCGGTGGCGGCGGGAACTTCGGCGTGGCGGTGTCCTTCACGTTCAGGACGTTCGCGGCCCGCGACGTCACCGTGTTCTTCCTGCACTGGCCCTGGGCCAAGGCGGGGGCCGCGGTCAAGGCGTGGCAGTCGTGGGGGCCCTCGGCGCCGGACGAGCTGTGGTCCTCGCTGCACCTGGGCCGCTCAGGCGGCCTGGACGTCGCGATCGTCGGCACGTACGTGGGCGGCAAGCCCGCACTCGACCGGCTGCTGGCCCCGCTCGTCGCCAAGATCGGGCAGCCCTCCTCCCGCTCGGCCCGGACGGTCCCCTATCTGGACGGCATGAAGATCATGGGCGGCTGCGCGGCCATGTCGATCGCCGAGTGCCGGCGGATGCCGCGGGAGGCGTTCGCGGCGAAGTCGCACATGGCCTACCGGAAGCTGCCGGCGAACGGCGTGCGGGCGCTGGTGGACGGGGTGGGCCGCGGCGGGCGGCACTCGGTGCTGCTGGACGCCATGGGAGGGGCCATCGGCCGGGTCGGCCCCGCGGACACGGCCTTCCCGCATCGGGCGGCGCTTTTCAGCGTGCAGTATTACGCGGAGGGGACGGATCGGCGGTGGCTGCGCGGGCTACATTCCGACATGTCCCCATTTTTCGGCGATCATGCTTATGTTAATTACATCGACCCCGATTTGAGTAATTGGCGAAATGCGTACTACGGGCCCAATGCGGCCCGGCTGGCCGAGGTGAAATCCACGTACGACCCCGGCCGGCTGTTCCGGCTGCCCCAGGGCATCTAGATCTGTCCGCGTACGTACACCGGCTCCCCCTCCTTCACCATGTTGTACACGCGCACGGACGTCGACAGCGGCATGCGTACGCAGCCGTGCGAGGCGGGCCTGAGCGGCACCTCCGTCGAGCCGTGCATGGCGATGCCGCCGACGAAGTAGAGCGAGTTGAACATCGAGCCCAGCCGGCTCGTCGTCCAGCCGGGCGCCTTCCTGGTCACGCGGAAGTCGCCCACCGGCGTGACCGCGTTGCCGCAGTGGCCCTTCTCGCAGTAGTGCACCTCGGCCCCGGTGGAGATGTGGGTGACCAGCACCGGGCGGTAGTCGCGGTAGATGGTGAGCAGCTGGTGGGTCAGGCTGATCTCGACCCGGTCCGCGCCGCCCTGGGGCACCAGCGGGCGCAGGCCCTTGCTCCGCTTGAGCGCCGCCCACGTCTTCGGCCCCACTTCGCCCCTCGGCACCATCCCCCTGCTCTTGTGGAATCCCCAGACCGCGTACCTCGTCTGCTCGTCGTAGATCCCGTGCGCCTGGCCGAAGTAGAAGCCGCCGTCGTGCAGGCGCCGCTGGAGCTGCCTGACCGTCTCGCCCCGGTCGCCCACCCTCAGCACGCCGATCTTCCCGGCGTGGGAGCGCTTGACGCCCTTGACCGCCGGGACCGGCTTCACCACCTCCGGCACCGCTTCCACCTCCGGGACCGGCACCACGTCCGGCACCGCCTGCACCGCCGGGACGCCCATGTCGGTCTGGACGCCCGTGTCCCCCTGTGAGGGCTCGTCCGCCAGAGCGGGCGCCGCGGCCAGCAGCGGCAGAAAACATCCCGCGGCCAACGCCGCCATTCCCCTTATGCTCATAAATCGACGCGTACCCAGATCGCCGATAATTCACATCCAACGGGAGGTTTTGTCAAGCAAAGTCCGCCGGAATATCAATCCCGGTAAATACCGGCATTTCCCCTCTATTCGCCGTCCAGTCACGCGTCGCGATACCGGAGGAGCAGACCGCCGCCCACGAGGGAGGCGGCGGACCACGTGGCCAGGACGCCGAGGCCCGCCCACGGACCGATGGGGAGGGACGCGAGATCCACGGTCGTCTGGACGGCCAGCCCGGCGTTCGTCGGGGACAACGTCCACAGCAGCCGCTGCAGCTCGGGGTCCGACACCATGAGGATCGCGACCGGGAACACGTACAGGAGCCCGATCACGACCCCGGCGGCCGCGGCCGAGTCGCGTACGGCGGTGGCCAGGCCCAGGCTGAGCAATGAGATCAGCACCAGGTACAGGACCGAGCCCACGGCGGCGCGCAGGATCGGCCCGTCGGCCAGGGACAGCGGCGGATAGCCGTGCGCGGCCGTGAAGCCGCTGCCCGGCAGCAGGAGCCGCCCCGCCAGCACGGACCCGAGCACGGCGAGGGTCCCCGCGCCCAGCGTGAGCCCGCCGACCACCACCGCCTTGGCGGCCAGGGCGGTGGCCCGGCGCGGCATCGCGGCGAGGCTGGTGCGGATCATGCCGGTGCTGTACTCACCGCAGACCGCCACCACGGCCAGCAGGGCCACCATCGCCTGGCCCAGCTGGACCCCGACGAGGCTTATCCTGGCGGCGTCCTGCCCGCAGCCCGCCGCCGCGCAGGGCACGACGGCCGCCGCGAGGGCGCTCAGGGCCACGGTCAGCACGACGGCCCCGGCCAGCAGCCACCCGGGCCCGGCCACCGTCCGCAGCTTGGTCCACTCGGCGTGCACCTCGCGTCTCATACGTCCCTCCGGCGCAGCCGGTGGGCGGCCAGGGCCAGGGCGAGGGCGGCGTAGCCGCACAGGACCGCGAAGCCCACCCAGGGCGGCAGCGGGAAGAAGCCCTCCGCCGGGGCGAAGCGGGCGGTCACCTGCTCGTACGTGACCGTGCTCTGCTGGATCGCGAAGCCCGCGGCCGGAGTGATCCGCAGCAGCCACCGCGCCGCCTCGTCGGGCAGCAGGGACGTGGCCGCCAGCAGGTACGGGACGACGATCGCCACGATGGCCGCGATGACGGCCACGGCGCTGCGCCGGAACAGCGACCCGAGGGCGAGCGCGAAGACCGCCGCCACGGCGAGCAGCGCGGCGGTCCCGATGATCAACCGCAGCCCGGTGAGCGGCGTCAAGGGCGCCAGGACGTTGCCGTTGCCCGCCAGGAGAGCCCGTCCGACCGGCACCGTGACGGCGGCCGCGACCAGCCCGAAGGCGAAGGCGGCCACGGAGATCACGACGGCCTTGGCCGCCAGCGCCCGGCCGCGCCGCGGGCTGGCCAGCAGGGTGGTGCGGATGAGCCCGCGCCGGTACTCGGCGGTGACGAACGCCACCGCGACCACGATGACCACGACCAGCGCCGCCAGCACCCCGGTCAGGACGCGTTCGGCGGGCATGCCCTCCATGGTCGGCGCGATGTCGCCGACTCCCGTGATCCGGAACGTGTCACCGGACCGCACGAGCCCGCCCGGATGGTGCGGGGTGCCGTCGGCCTCGAGCGAGACGCCGATGTCGTCGCGGGTCCACGTGCCCCCGGCCGCCACTCCCCGCACGCTGACCTGGTCCATGTCGGCGGTGACCTCGGCGAAGCGGGAGGCCGTCGCGGCCCCGCCGATCGCGTTGGAGGTCACGGTCAGGTCGCCGGGAGAGGCCGCGAACAGCCCGATGCGGACCCTCCCGGTGGCCATCCGGGCGGTGCCCACCCTGGTCCACCGCGAGCCGTCGGCCGACTCCTCGCCGACGACCGTCTCGCCGGTACGGGTCAGCCGCACCCAGCGCGGGGCCCCGCCGGGCCGCCCCGCCACGTCCTCGGTGAAGTCGTGCTGCATCCGCACCCCGTGGCTCCCGGTGACCATCATCGCCGCGTACGAGGCTCCCTGGCGGACGCTCTGCTTGATCATGACCCCGGCCTTGGCCCACGGCGTGACGCCGGGGACGACGTTGCGGACGCCGGGCGTCACGTCGGGCTTGCGGAGCTGCCCGGTCATGGAGTTCACGCGTACGGTGATGCTGCCGTCGCCGTCGAGCTGCTGGTGCACGAAGTAGAACCGGTCCTCCACGGCCTCGCCGCCGGGCCCGGTCGGCGGCGGCGGGCAGGGCACCTCGATCGGCCCGTTCATGCAGGAGGAGCGGCTGCCGGTCGCGAAGAGCGCCCCGAGCAGGACGATGAGCAGGGTCGTCAGCGTCAGGCCCGCCATCCAGCCGCGCACCGTGCGGAGCTTGGTCCATTCGGCCCGCAGCAGCTGCGCGAAGCCGTCGTGCCCGGCCCGCAGGCCCGAGCGGTAGGGGGTCACGGTGGTCATCGCGCCGCCCCCTTGAACTCGACCGCGTCTCTGGTGAGGTCCAGGTACGCCTCCTCCAGCGACGCCCGGTGGGCCGCCACCTCGGAGAACGGCACCGCCCGCGAGGCGAGCAGCCGCACGATGTGCTCGGCCGCCAGCCCGGAGACCACCAGCGTGTCGCGGTCGGTGACGGTCACGGTGCCCCCGGCCGCGGCCAGCACCTCCATCGCCTCCGGACGCGCCTGCGTGCGCAGCGTGACCCGGTCCTGTGAGGCGGTCGCGATCAGGTCGGCCACGCTGGTGTCCGCGACGACCCGGCCCCTGCCCACCACCACGAGATGGCCGGCGGTGTCCTGGAGCTCGCTCATCAGGTGACTGGACACCAGCACGGCACGCCCCTCCGCGGCCAGCGACCGCAGGAAGCCGCGGATCCACACGATGCCCTCGGGGTCGAGGCCGTTGAACGGTTCGTCCAGCATGAGCACCGGCGGGTCGCCGAGCAGCGCCGCGGCGATGCCGAGGCGCTGGCGCATGCCCAGCGAGTAGCCGCCCGCCCGGCGCCGGGCCGCGGGGGTCAGGCCGACCTGCTCGATCACCTCGTCCACCCGCCCGGCGCCCAGGCCCTGGGAATGGGCCAGCCACAGGAGGTGGTTGCGCGCGGTGCGGCCCGGCTGCAGCGCGGCCGCGTCCAGCAACGCGCCGACGTGGCTCAGCGGGCTGCGCAGGCTCGCGTACGGGCGCCCGCCGACCAGGGCGTGGCCCTCGTCGGCCGCGTCCAGGCCGAGCACCACCCGCATGGTGGTGGACTTGCCCGCGCCGTTCGGCCCGACGAACCCGGTGACCTGGCCGGGCAGCACGGTGAACGTCATCCCGTCCAGTGCCCGGGTCTGGCCGAACCGCTTGCGCAGGCCGCTGACTTCGATGGTTGCTTCCACGGCACGCAGACTAGGCAGCGCCCCCGCCTGGGTCGTCACGCGGCGGAGCGATCTGCGGCGTCGCTGGCGCCAGCTACGCCTCGTCCCTCTTACGAGGGATGCCACAATTGCCCGCGCCCGGGACAATGACCTGGTGGAACGAGTGCAGGGCCGGAGTTGGAGCCGCGTCGCCGGGGCGCCGGTCGCGTGGGTGCGCCGGTTCGGGGCGGCCGTGCCGTACGGTCCCGCCCTGGCCCGGCACCTGCCGGTCGTGCTCGGGGTGGCTCTGGCGGTGCTCGCCGTGGCCGAGTCGATCATGCAGGCCGGGAGCGCGTCCCCGCTCTCGGAGACCATGAGCGTGCCGGTGGGCAGCCGGCCCGTGAGCCCCGGCGCGCTGCCGCCGGCCGCTGACGACACGGCCCCGCTGCTCCTCATGGTGTTCCCCCTGCTCGCGCTGGCCACCACGCTGCCGCTCCCCCTGCTGTGGTCCCAGCCGTCCGCGGCGGCGCTCCTGGCGACCGGGGCGGGCGCGCTGTCGGTCCTGGCCTTCCACACGCTGACCGTGGCCGGCGCGGTGGCGCAGCTGATCGCCGGCTACCGCGCCGGCCGGCACGGCGCGACGGTGGCGGCCGTGCTGGTCGCGGTGCCGTACCCGGTGCTGGCGGTGGCGATCGGGCCGGGCGAGCGCGTGCGGGCGCTCGCGCTACTGCTCGCCTGCCTGGCCCCGGCGGTGGCGCTGGCCGGGATCGCCGTACGGGCCCGCCGCAGGGCCCGTGCCGACACCGCCGCCCGGCAGGTCATGGCCGACAGCCTGGTCGAGCACACCGCCCGCGGCGAGCGCGCCCGCATCGCCCGCGAGCTGCACGACGTGGTCGCCCACCACATCTCCATGGTCGCCGTCCAGGCGGAGACCGCCCGGCTGGCCGTCCCGGGCATGCCGGAGGCGGGTGCGGAGCGGCTGCTGGCCATCGGCGACACCGCCAGGGCGGCGCTGACGGAGATGCGGCGGCTGCTCGGCGTGCTGCGCGAGGACGCCGAGGCCGAGTCGATCTGGCGTCCCCAGCCCGGGCTGCGCCTGCACGAGCTCAACGAGCTGCTCGACGAGTCGCGCGAGGCGTCGGGCACGACCACCCGGCTCGTCCTGCGGGGCTCGCCGGTGGAGCTCGATCCCGGCGTGGAGCTGGCCGCGTACCGGATCATCCAGGAGGCGCTCACCAACGCGCGCCGCCACGCGCCCGGGGCCGCCGTGGACGTGGAGCTCGACTACACCGGCCCCGACCTGCGCCTGCTCGTCCGCGACAACGGCCCGGGGCCGTTGTACGCAGAAGCGGGCGGGCCCGGTGGTGGGCACGGCCTGTCCGGGATGCGCGAGCGGGCCGCGGCCGTCGGCGGCGAGCTGCGCACGGGCCCCGCCCAGGGCGGCGGGTTCCTCGTGGAGGCCCGCCTGCCCGGGCGGGACGAGGAGGGCGGAGGATGAGCGGCGAGCCCGCCAGGCTCAGGATCGTGATCGCCGACGACCATCTGGTGGTGCGGACGGGGTTCGCCGAGCTGCTCGACACCCAGCCGGACTTCGAGGTCGCGGGCACCGCCGCCGACGGCGCCGAGGCGGTGCGGGTCTGCCGCGAGCTGTCCCCCGACGTGGTGCTCATGGACGTGCGCATGCCCGTCATGGACGGCATCGAGGCCACCAGGCGCCTCAGCGGCGGGCCGAGGGTGCTCATCCTGACCACGTTCGACCTGGACGAGTACGTCTACGACGCCCTGCGCGCCGGAGCCAGCGGCTTCCTGCTCAAGGACGTCACCGCCGAGCGCCTCTTCGACGCCGTACGCGTGATCGCCGCCGGCGAGGCGCTGCTGGCCCCGGCCGTCACCCGCCGCCTCATCAGCGAGTTCGCCCGCATGGGCGGCCCGAGACCGGAGGCGCCGGCGCTGTCGGCGCTGACCCCGCGCGAGACGCAGGTCCTGCGCCTGGTCGCCGAGGGCCTGTCCAACCCCGAGATCGCGGCCAGGCTGGTGGTCACCGAAGAGACGGTCAAGACCCACGTGAGCCGGGTGCTGAACAAGCTCGGCCTGCGCGACAGGACCCAGGCCGTCGTCATGGCGTACGAGACGGGCCTGGTCGTGCCGCGCGGCCGGGCGTGAGCGTCAGAAGTCGAACTTGTCGATGTTGTCCTTGTTGAACACGGTCGGCTTGCCCAGCAGCACCTCGCCCTTGGCCCCGATCGTGTACTCGCCGAGCTTGCCCGCCTTGAACTTCTCTCCTTCGGCCCCGGTGATCTGCCCGGACGCCAGCGCCGCCGCCGCGTACGAGGCCAGGTAGCCCAGGTCGGCCGGGTTCCACAGCTCGAACGCCTCGATGGTGCCGTCCTTGACGAACTTCCTGAGCTGGTTGGGGGTGCCGAGCCCGGTCAGCTTGACCTTGCCCTTGGACGGCGAGTCCGACAGGTAGCGGGCCGCCGCGGCGATCCCCACGGTCGTGGGCGAGATGATGCCCGCCAGGTCCGGATAGGAGCGCAGCAGGCCCTGCGTCTCGGCGAACGACTTGTCGTCGTCGTCGTTGCCGTAGGCGACCTTGACCAGCTCCATGTCCTTGTACTCGGGCTTCTTGAGCTCGTCCTTCATGAAGTCGATCCAGGTGTTCTGGTTCGTCGCGTTGGGGGTGGCGGAGAGCACGGCGATCTTGCCCTTGTGCCCGATCTGCTCGGCCAGCAGCTGCACCTCGGTCCGGCCCAGGTCTTCCGGGCTGGCCTGGTTGACGAACACGTTGCGGCCCTCGGGGGCGGTGTCGGAGTCGTAGCTGACGACCTTGACCCCGGCGGCCATGGCCTGCTTGAGCGCGGGCACGACGGCGTTGGGGTCGTTCGCGGAGATGACGATGGCGTCCTGCTTCTGCTGCATCAGCGTGTTGATGTAGGAGACCTGCGAGGAGGCGCTGGCGTCGGACGGCCCGACCTCCTTGCCCTCGCCGCCGAACTCCTTGGCGGCCTCGATCCCGCCGCCGTCGGCGATCGTGAAGTACGGGTTGTTGACCTGCTTGGGCAGGAACGCGATCTTCAGTCCCTGCTTGAGCGGGGCGTTCGGATCGGCGGCCGGGGCCGACGAGGCGGCGGCCGTGGCGGAGGCGGAGGACTGCTGTGCCACGTCGCTCTTGGTGGTGCCGCCGCAGGCGGCCGTCAGCAGGACGATTCCGGCAAGGAACGCCGTTGACCGCCAAGGGGTGCGCGTTGTCATGAAACGGACTTCCCTTCCACTTGTGGTGATGTGCGCCGCCGCCATACCGCCCCCAAGTTCGGCGCCAGCACGGATGCGACGAGCAGCAGGCCCGTCACGAAGTTCAGGACCTCGTTGGCCACGTCGGCGAGGATGAGCGCGTTGCGCACCACGCCGAGCAGCAACACAGCCATGAGGACCCCGGGCAGGGTGCCGCGCCCGCCGAAGATCGACACGCCGCCGAGCAGCACGGCGGCCACCACGGCGAGTTCGAGCCCGACGCCGTTGTCCGCCCTGGCGCTGGCGTAGCGGAACGTGTAGACGAGGGAGGCCAGCGACGCCATCACCCCGGAGGCCACGAACAGCCAGAACTTGATCCGCTTGACCCGGACACCCGCGAAGTAGGCGGCCTCCACGTTCGAGCCGAGCGCGACGATCGAGCGGCCCAGCCCGGTCGCGTGCAGCAGCGTGGCCGCCACCACCGCCAGCACCGCGACCAGCACGGACGCCAGCGGGATCGGGCCGATGGACGCGGTGGCCAGGCTCGTGTACGCGGGCGGCAGGTCGGCCACCGCCTGGTCGCCCAGCATGACGTACGCCAGGCCGCGGAACAGCGCGAACGTCCCGATGGTGACCGCCAGCGAGGGCAGGCCGAGCCGGGTGACGAGCAGCCCGTTGAACGCGCCGCACAGGCCGCCCACCAGCAGGCAGATGGGCATGATCGCCTCGATCGGCAGGCCCGCGTTCCACAACCAGCCGAGCACCGCGCACGACAGGCCCAGCGTGGAGGCCACCGACAGGTCGATCTCGGCCGCCACGATGACCAGCGTCATGGTCAGGGCCATGAGGGCGATCTCGGTGGTGTCGAGGAGCAGGAAGGAGACGTTGGACCCGTTCGCGAAGCCGTCCACGCCGAGCGAGGCCCACAGGCACACGCCGACGAGCAGCACGAGGATGAGCCCCTCCCACCGGCGCGCCATCCGAGCGAGATCAGCGGCCATCGGCGGTCCTCCCGGAGGCGGGGTCGGCACGGAATGCGGGGTCTGCGGGGTCGGCACGGGCGGCGGGGTCTACGCGGCCTGCTGGGGCGGCGGGGTCCGCAGGGCCGGAGGGATCGTGGAATCTGCGGCGGCGCAGGGCCGCGGCGACGCGGAGCGCGAGCACGCGGTCGAGGACGATGGCGGCCAGCAGCAGGGCGCCGTTGATGGCGGTCTGGGCGAGCGCGTCCACCCGGAGCACGGCCAGCGCGCTCGTGATGCCGGTCAGCAGCAGCGCCCCGAGCGCCGCCCCGTACACCGTGCCGCTGCCGCCGAAGATGGCCACCCCGCCCACCACGACGGCCGCGACCACGTCGAGCTCCTTGCCGGTCGCCACGGTGGCGTCCACGGTGCCGAACCGGGCCGCCCACATGACCCCGGCCAGCCCCGCCAGCGCCCCGTTGGCCACGAACGCCGCGACGATCCTGCGCCGCACCCGGATCCCGGCCAGCACCGCCGCCTCGGGGTTGGAGCCGATGGCGTACAGCTCGCGGCCGGCGCGCAGGTTGCCCAGCATCCACCCGACCACCAGCAGCACGACCAGGGCGACCAGCGCGAGCAGCGGCACGCCGAGCACCGAGCGCGTCCCCAGGGACAGGAAGCCTTCGGGCATGTCGGCCGCGTTCACCTGGCGTCCGCCGGCCCAGGCGAAGTCGATGCCGCGGAAGGCGTACAGGGTGCCGAGGGTGGCCACCAGCGCGGGCACCTTGGCCGCCCCGACGAGCAGCCCGTTGACCGCCCCGCACAGGGCGCCGAGCACCACGCACCCCGCGATCACGACCGGGACCGGCACGCCCGGGTGGTCGGCCAGGACCAGCGCGCCCCCGAACGCCGTCAGCCCCACCACGGAGCTGACGGACAGGTCCACGTTCCTGGTGACGACCACGAGCGTCTGGCCGACGGCGAGCATGGCGACGATGGCGGAGTTCAGCAGGATGTCGCGCAGGCTGGCGTAGGTGAGGAAGGACGGGTTGACGGCGCCGGTGACGCCGAAGAGCAGGCCCAGCGCGACCACGATGCCCAGCTCGCGCACCCGCGCGACCCGATCCACGAGCCGCCGCCCGCCGTTGCGGCGCCCTGCCTCGGTCCTGGTGGCGGTGGCGGTCACGCGGGGCTCCTTCCGGTGGCGGCGGCCATCACGCTCTCCTCGGTGGCGTCCGCGCGCGGGATCTCCGCGGCCAGCCGCCCCTCGTGCATGACCAGCACCCTGTCGGCCATCCCCAGCACCTCGGGCAGCTCGGACGAGATCATCAGCACCGCCACCCCGCTCCCGGCCAGCTCCGACAGCAGCCGGTGCACCTCGGCCTTGGTGGCCACGTCGATCCCGCGGGTCGGCTCGTCCACGATGAGCACCGACGGCCTGCGCGCCAGCCACTTGGCCAGCACGACCTTCTGCTGGTTGCCGCCGGACAGCACGTTCACGGCGTCCGTCAGCCGCGCGAACTTCAGCCGCAGCCGCACCGCCCAGTCCCGGGCCCGCTCCCGCTCGGCCGCCCGGGAGACCAGCGGCCCCCGGCGCACGTCGGCCAGGCCGGCGAGCCCGATGTTGCGCTCGATGGACAGGTCCATGACGAGCCCCTGCTGCCGGCGGTCCTCGGGCACGAGGGCCAGCCCCGCCGCCATGGCCGCCGTGGGGCTGGCGGGCCGCAGCCGCCTGCCGGCCACCTCGACGCTCCCCGCGTCCCAGCGGTCGATGCCGAACACGGCCCTGGCCACCTCGCTGCGCCCGGCCCCGACGAGCCCGGCCAGCGCGACGATCTCGCCCCGCCGCACCTCGAAGGACACGTCGGTGAAGACGCCCTCGCGGGTGAGCCGGCGCACCTTGAGCGCGACCTCGCCGGCCTCCGTCTCCTGCTTGGGGAACAGGGCCTCCAGCTCCCTGCCGACCATGCGGCGTACCAGGTCGTCGGGGGTGATGCCGGCGATCAGGTCCTCGGCCACGTACGCCCCGTCGCGCAGGGTGGTGACCCGCTGGCACAGCTCGAAGATCTCCTCCAGCCGGTGCGAGATGAACAGCAGCGCGCAGCCCTGCGAGCGCAGTGCCTTGGCCACGCCGAACAGCCGGGCGACCTCCGTGCCCGACAGGGCGGCGGTGGGCTCGTCCATGACGAGCACCCGCGCCTGCCGCGACAGCGCCTTGGCGATCTCCACGAGCTGCTGGTCGGCGATCGACAGGCCGCGGGCCGGCTGGTCGGGGTCGAGGTGCACGCCGAGCCGCCCGAACAGCTCGGCGGCGCCGGCGCGCATGGCCCGCCGGTCGATGCCGAGGCGGCCTCGGGGCTGGCGGCCCATGAAGATGTTCTCCATGACCGACAGGTCGGGGAAGAGGGTCGGCTCCTGGTAGATGACCGCCACCCCGGCCCGCTGCGCGTCCGCGGGCCCGCCGAACTCGACCGGCTCGCCGTCCAGCAGGATCCGGCCCGAGTCCGGCCGGTGCACGCCGGAAAGGATCTTCACGATCGTCGACTTGCCCGCGCCGTTCTCCCCCGCCAGCGCGTGGACCTCGCCGGGGAAGAGCTCAAGAGAGACCTCGCGTACGGCGCGCACCGCACCGAACGCCTTGCTGACCTGCGAAAGGGATAGAACGGGAGTTTCATTCATTGCCGCACTCCCGGCAAAATCGTTTTAAGCGGTGGGAGGACGGTAAATCAGCGAGTGGCGAAGCGTCAATGCCTGGCCAATACAAGATTCCCAAGCACCCGAAGTCGTGCGGAAATTGTTACGTTTTAACCTATTTGCGCGGGGGCAAGAAATCCGGCCGGGCAGACCTCGCGGCGATATCGGCCGGGCGCCACGCCGTACTCCCGCTTGAAGGCGTTGGCGAAGGCGAACTCCGAGGTGTAGCCGACCTTCGCGGCGACCTGGCTCAGGGGGGCGTCGGACGCACGCATGAGATGGGCCGCCGTGGCCAGCCGCCACCAGGTGAGGTAGGCCAGCGGCGGCCGGCCGATCAGCTCGCTGAAGCGGCGCGAGAAGGCCGACCTCGACAGCCCCGCCCGCGCGCCCAGCTCCTGGACCGTCCACGGGTGGGCGGGATCCCGGTGGACGGCGTCCAGCGCGGCGCTGATGCCGGGATCCGCCAGCGCCTGCGCCCACCCGCCGACCGAGCAGTGGCCGTGCTCCCCCTCGAACCAGGCCCGCAGGATGTAGAGCAGCAGCAGGTCCAGGAGGGACGACACCACCGTGTCGGCGCCCAGCCGCGGGCGCTGGATCTCCGCGCCCAGGGCTTCGACGGCGGCGCGCAGCTCGGTGTGGAGGCCGAGGCCGGCCGGGAGGTGGATCAGGTCGGGCAGTTCGCGCAGGATCGGGTGGGCCCGGCCCGGATCGAGTCGATAACCGCCGCACAGCAGCACGGTCGACGCGGGCCCGTCGCCGAGCCCGTCGACGGTGGCGGAGGCGAACAGGCCGAGACCGTCGTCCAGCGGGTCGCAGTCGGGCTCGGCCAGCGGGGTGGACGGCGAGTCCGCCATGGCGTAGCCGTGGCCGTGGGGGAAGAAGACCACGTCACCCACCGACAGCGCGATCGGGTCGCCGTCCGGCTGGATCAACCAGCCCGACCCCCGCAGGACCACCTGGAATCCGGCGGAGCCGGGCACGGACGGGAACCGCTGGCCCCAGGGCGCGCGCCATTCGACGCGGGCCGATCGGGGGCTGCCGGTGCGCATGAGGGCGATCACGTCGCTGAGCACGTCCACGGCGGAAGCTTACGGCAGGACGATCGCGTATGAAATCCGGGTCGATGACGCATTGGTTGTCTCGCCACTGACCTCTACGGTGGCCTGCATGAGAACAGTGTTGGTGACGGGCGCGACCGGCACGGTCGGCAGGCTGGTGGCGGCTGAGTTGACGGAGGCGGGGGCCGAGGTCAGGCCCTTCGGCAGGGCCCAGGGCGACCTGGCGGACCCCGGTTCGCTGCCGCTCGACGGGGTGGAGTCGGTGTTCCTGGTATGGCCGTTCGCCACGGCGGAAGGGGCGGGGGCGGTGATCGACGCGATCGCGCGCCGGGCGCGGCGGGTGGTCTACCTCTCCTCCGCCGCGGTACGCGACCACGAACGCGAGGTCGAGCGGCTGATCGAGAAGTCGGGGCTGGAGTGGACGATCCTGCGTCCGCACGCCTTCGCGGCCAACGCGCTGCGCTGGGCGGCGCGGGTGCGGGCGGGTGTGGTGCGCGGCTCCTACGGCCAGGCCGCCATGCCCGTGCTGGACGAGCGCGACCTCGCGGCGGTGGCCGCACGGGCGCTGCTGGAGGAGGGGCACCACGGCGCCGTCCATGACCTGACCGGCCCGGAGTCGATCACCCAGGCCGATCAGGTCCGCATTCTCTCCCAGGTCACGAAATTTCCGGCGAGCTGGGAGGAGGTTCCGCCCGACCGGACCCGCACGGAGCTCCTGGCCATGGGCTGGCCTCCACAAGCTGTGGACGGCGTGCTCCAGGCCCAGGCGGACCTCGTCCGCCACCCGGCCCCCGCCACGCCGACGGTCGAGGAGGTCACGAAGGCCGCACCCCGCACGTTCAGCGCCTGGGCGGCCGACCACGCCGAGGAGTTCCGCCTCCCCGGCGAACCGCCCGAGAGCATGACTGCCGCCCGCATCCACGAATACGGGGGCGAGATCCGCTTCGACCGGATCCCCACGCCGCGCCCGGGCCCGGGACAGGTCCTGCTCGAAGTGGCCGCCACCTCCTTCAACCCGTCGGAGATCGGCCTGCGCATGGGCCTGCTGCGGGAGGTGCTCCCGGTGAGCCTGCCGTACACGCTCGGCGCGGACGTCTCGGGCACGGTCGTCGCGCTCGGCGCGGGCGTGACGGACCTGGCCCCGGGCGACCGCGTGTTCGGCCTGGTGGACGGCGCCGCCGCCGAATACGCGGCCGTGCCCGCGAGCATCCTGGCCAGAGCGCCGCGGAGCGTCCCGCTCGCCCACGCGGCCGCCGTCCCGGTGGCCGGGCTCACGGCCTGGCAGGCGATCCACGAGCACGCCCGGATCACCCGCGGCGAGCGGGTGCTGATCAACGGGGCGGGCGGCGGGGTCGGCATGTTCGCCGTCCAGCTCGCCAAGCTCGCGGGCGCCACCGTGTTCGCCACGGCGAGCCCGCGCAGCGCGGCCGCGGTCGAGCGGTACGGCGCCGACGAGGTG
This sequence comes from Nonomuraea sp. JJY05, assembly GCF_043496855.1. Classification (NCBI taxonomy): domain Bacteria; kingdom Bacillati; phylum Actinomycetota; class Actinomycetes; order Streptosporangiales; family Streptosporangiaceae; genus Nonomuraea; species Nonomuraea sp. JJY05. The sequence continues at coordinate 87,697 of NZ_JBIEIS010000024.1, read as the reverse complement.
ATCGACTACACCACCGCCCCGCTCCCCGGCGGCATGGACGTGGTGCTGAACCTGGCCGCGCTCCCCGAGGAGGACGCCGCCGCCCTGGCCGGGCTCGGGCGGCGAACGGTCACGATCGCCACCCCGATCGAGGGCGGCACCCACTTCGTGGCCCGCAACGACCCGGCTCAGCTGGCCGAGCTGGCCGCGCTCATCGACCGGGGCGAGCTCACGGTCGAGGCGGCCGGGTATCGCCCCCTGACCGAGCTGGAGGAGGTCCACCGCGCTGCCGGGCAGGGCCGGACGCGCGGCAAGATCATTCTGCTGCCGGCCTGAAGTGGCGCAGCACCTCGGGGTTGGCCATGGCGTCGGGATTGGCCGCCTGCTCGACGGGCGTGCCCAGCAGGATCTTGCGTACGGGCACCTCCAGCTTCTTGCCGGAGAGCGTACGCGGGATGCCGGGGACGGCGTGGATCTCGTTGGGCACGTGACGGGGTGACAGCTCCTTGCGCAGGGCGTCGCAGAGGGTCCGCTGGAGCGACTCGCTCAGGGTCGCGCCCTCGGCGAGCGTCACGTACAGCAGCAGCCGCCCCTCCTGCCCGAGCTGCCCGGTGTCGATCACGAGGCTGTCGGCGATCTCGTCGAACCGCTCGACGACCCGGTAGAACTCGCTGGTGCCCATCCGGACGCCGCCCCGGTTGAGGGTCGAGTCGGACCGGCCGTAGATCACGCAGCTGCCGTCCTCGTTGATCTTGATCCAGTCGCCGTGCCGCCACACCCCGGGGTAGACGTCGAAGTAGCTCTCGAAGTAGCGCCGGCCGTCGGGGTCGTTCCAGAACATCACCGGCATCGACGGCATCGGCGCGGTCAGCACCAGCTCGCCCACCTCGCCGACGACCGGCTTGCCCGCGGAGTCGTACGACTCGACCTTCGCCCCCAGCGCCCGGCACGGGATGATCCCCGCCCTGATCGGGTGGAGCATGGTCGCCCCGACGAACCCCGTGCACACGTCCGTGCCCCCGGAGAACGACCCCAGCGGGACCCCGGGCAGCTCCGCGGCCACCCACGCGAACCCCTCCGGCGGCAACGGCGACCCGGTCGAGCCGATGCCGCGCAGCCGCTCCAGCCCCTCGGGATGGATCCCGGCCTTCAGCGAAGCCATGATGTACGGCGCTCCCACCCCGAAGTAAGTCACGTCCTCGGAGTCGGCGATCCGCCACAGCGCGGCGGGCGACGGATAGGTGGCCGCGCCGTCGTACAGCACCGGCGTGGCCCCGACCAGCAGGGCGCCGATGAGGTAGTTCCACATCATCCAGCCCGTGGTGGTGTACCAGAAGAACACATCGCCTTCGCCGACGTCCTGCTGGAAGGCGAGGGACTTGAGGTGCTCCAGCACCACGCCGCCGTGACCGTGCACGATCGGCTTGGGCAGCCCGGTCGTGCCGCTGGAGTAGAGGATCCACAGCGGGTGGCCGAACGGCACCCGCTCGAACTCCAGCGGCCCCTCCTCGGCCCGCAGCCCCTCCCAGCCGATCACCTCGCCGTGCGGCAGCTCGCGGGTGTGCGCCTCGGCGGGCCCGGCCTGCTGGGGCGCGCTGCCCTCGTCGAGCGCCGCCAGGTAGGGGATCCACACGGTCGCGCGCAGCGTGGGCAGCTGGGCGGCGATCTCGTTGACGGCGTCGGAGCGGTCGTAGGTCTTGCCGTTGTAGTGGTAGCCGTCGACCGCGATGAGCACCTTGGGCTCGATCTGCTTGAACCGGTCGACGATGCTCGGCACCCCGAAGTCGGGCGAGCCGGCCGACCAGATCGCGCCCAGGGAGGCGGTCGCCAGGAAGGCGATCAGGGCCTGCGGGATGCTCGGCAGGTAGGCGGCCACCCGGTCGCCGCGCCGCACGCCGAGGCGGACCAGCCCCGCACGGACGCGGGCGACCTCCTCGCGCAGCTCCTCCCGGGTCAGCTCCTGCCGGGCCCCGTCCTCGGACACGAACACCACGCCGGTGCCCTCGGTGCGGCGCAGCGCGTTCTCGGCGTAGTTGAGCGTGCTGCCCTCGAACCACGTGACGTCCGGCATCGTCCCGGAGAGCACCGGCCCGTCCCCCCGGTCGCCGACCACGCCGAAGTAGTCCCAGATCGACGTCCAGAACTCGCCCGGGTGCTCGACGGACCACCGCCACACGTCCTCATAGGGTCCCGGCCGTCCCAGCCACTCCAGGTAGCGGGTCAGCCCGGCCTTCGCGACGACCTCTTCGCTCGGCTCCCAGAGAAGCGCGCCCTCAGCAACCATGTGCCCCATCCTGTCGCCCGTCCGGGGGAAAGTCATACCCGGACTTCCACATAACTTGCTATCTCCGTAGGTGGTCCACCGCCATACGCGCCGCCGTGCCGATCACCGCGTCGGCGCGCGGCTGGTTGAGCGCGGTGCTGAACGAACGGGTGCACACGGTCACGGCGTAGCGCCGGCCGTCGGGGTACTCGACGACCCCCGACTCGCTGCGCAGCGTGGGCAGCGTGCCGGTCTTGCCGCTGACCGCGACGTCGTCGTACGGGAAGCCGGAGGCCAGCCGGTGCGGCCACACCTGCATGTTGAGCACGCCGCGCATCCAGGCGCACGACTCCTTCGAGGCCGCCTCGTCCCGCCAGATCATCCCGAACAGCGCCGCCAGCTCGCGCGGGGTGGACCGGTTCGTCCGCGCGGGGTCGAGCGCGCTCAGCCGCGCGATGTCCTCCGGATCGACGAACGGCCACGCGTGCCCGGCGTCGACGGCCATGCTGCCGAGGAGCTCCCGGGCGCTCTGCGTCACCCGCGTCCCGTCGAGCCCGAACCCGGCCAGCATGGTGTTGACCGCCTCGAACCCGACCCGGCCCAGCAGCACGTCGGCCGAGGTGTTGTCGCTCACCGCGATCATCAGGTACGCCAGGTCGCGCAGCGAGATCGTCACGTCGTCGAGCATCGCCGCGAGCCCGGTCGACCCCGAGACCCTGTCCCGGGCCGTCACGGTCACGCGTTCGGAGAGGTCCAGGAGCTGCGCGTCGGCCTGCCGGCAGAGCGCCACCAGCACCGGCACCTTGAACATCGACGCCGTCGGCACCGGCTCGTCGGGCCAGTGCCCCATCTCGCGCCCCGAGTCGATGTCGGCCGCGTACAGCCAGCCCCGCACCCCCGCCGTGCGGAACAGCGCCTCGAAGTCCGGTCCGCTCATGCCAGCATCCCCGGCCTGCGGCTGACCCGCCGCACGGACACCGCGCCCTCGTCCGTCATCCCGGCGCTCTCCTTCAGCGTGCGTACGGCGACGGCCGAGAAGTCGTCGACCAGTTCGTCGATCGGGGCGGCCACCGCCTGGCGCCAGGCGGTGGAGACCCGGCACGTGATCGGCGAGCCTAGCAGCGGCCGCCAGACCAGCCCCGGGAGCTCCACCTTCGGCCCGAACGCCACCGCCGCGCCCGCCAGCACCAGCCCGAGCCCGGCGCCCTCGTGCACCTGTACGGGGACGTAGCCGTGGCGGCGGCACTCCGACAGCATCTCCGCGTACAGCCCGGGCTCGCCCTCCTGGGGCGGCATCAGCAGCTCCCGGCCCGCCAGGTCGGCCAGGTGCACCTCGCCCACGCCGGTGAGCGGGTCGCCCTCGGCCAGCAGGACGCCCTGCGGCTGCGCGAGCACCCGGCCGAACCGCAGGCCGGGCGCGGCGACCGGATGGCGCACGAGGCCGACGTCGATCGTCCCCTCGGCCAGCGCCGTCACCTGGTCGGCGGTCCAGATCTCGGCGGGCGCGAGGCGTACCGTGGGATTGGTCTCGCGGAAGCCCGCGACCAGGGCGGCGATGGCGGCGGCGGCCAGGTCGGGCGGGAGGCCGACCTTGAGCACCGTGCCCTCGCCCTGTCTGGCCAGCTCGTGCAGCCGGTCCACCCGGGCCACGATCTCGCGGGCCTCGCCCAGGAGCAGCCGGCCCGCCTCGGTGAGCCGCACCTGGCGGGCCGAGCGGTCGAACAGCCGCACGCCGAGCTCCTCCTCCAGGCGCTTGATGCGCTGGCTGAGCGGCGGCTGGGCCATGCCGAGCCGGATCGCGGCGTTGCCGAAGTGGAGTTCCTCCGCGACGACGGTGAAGTAGCGAAGGTGCCGGACGAGGTCCACGACCAGCCACTATATCCAGATTTATATCTTCAAAGAGCCCATATCAGTATTGGACACGCTTGCCATCCCTCTGGTGTCCTCTGCTCCATGGCACCGCAAACGGGGACAATATACGCACGGCGCCGCCGCTGGCCGTGGATCGTTCCGGGGCTCCTGATCCCGGTCGTGGCGGCGGGAGGCGTCATCTGGGCGCTGCGCACGGAGGGCTCGCCGGAGGAGACGGCCGACAAGTATCTTTCGGCCTGGTCCGCGCAGGACTATGCGGGGATGCGTGCTCTGGTGGCCGACCCGCCCGCCGACTTCGAGACCTGGCACCGCCGCTTCCGCACCGACCTCAAGCTCACCGAGGCTTCCTTCCACCGCCCCAGGCCGACGGGGGTCTTCGCCTCCTCCGGGGACGAGGTCGGCTTCCGGGCCAAGCTGCTCGGCCGGCAGGACTGGACCTACAGCGGCGAGCTCAAGCTCGTGGAGCGCGACCGCAGGTGGAAGGTCGCCTGGACGCCGGCCTCCATCCACCCGCTGCTCAGGGAGGGCCGCTCGCTGCGGGTCGTCTCCCAGCAGGGCGACCCGCTGCGCGTCCTGGCCGCCGACGGCACCGCGATCAACACGCCGTCGGCGCCCGGCTCGGTGCAGCAGCTCGTGGAGGGCATCAAGCAGACGTTCCCCGACCGGTTCAAGAAGCCGGCCCGCTCCCGGATCGACCTGTACGAGGGGGACAAACCCATCCAGACGGTCGTCCGCGCCGACGGCTATCGCCCGCTCCAGACCACCATCGACCTGAAGGTCCACCGCGCCGGGGCCAAGGCCCTGGAGGACGTGTCGCAACCGGCTTCCCTGGTGGCGATGCGCGCCTCGACCGGCGAGATCCTCTCGGTGGTGAACAAGCCGGGGGGCTTCAACCGGGCCCTGCTCGGCAAGTATCCGCCCGGCTCGACGTTCAAGGTCGTGACGGCCTCCGCGCTGGTGGCGGACGGGGTCGAGCCGTCCCGCCAGGTCACCTGCCCAGCCGAGAAGAACATCGGCGGCTTCCCGTTCCACAATGCCGGCTTCGAGGACTTCGGCACGCTGTCGTTCCAGGACGCGTTCGCGCATTCGTGCAACACGACGTTCGGGGAGATGAGTGTGGGCCGGTTGAACGGCGGCCGGCTGGCGCAGGTCGCCCGCAGCTTCGGCTTCGGCAGCCCGATCACCCCCGGCGTGCCCGCCGTCCGCGCCGAGTTCCCGGACCCGAAGGACGACACGGACCTCGCCTCCGCCGCCATCGGCCAGGGCCGCGTCCTGGCCAGCCCGCTCAACATGGCCTCGGTCGCCGCCGCCATCGCCTCCGGCGCCTGGATCTCCCCCACCCTCGTCAAGGAGGAGCTGATCCCGGACGCCCAGCCCACCAACCCCCGGCCGCTGGAGGAAGGCGTGGTGGCGGCCCTGCGCAAGCTGATGCCGGCCGTGGTGACGGACGGCACCGCCCACGCCGTCCGGTTCCCCAAGGGCACGGCCGGCAAGACGGGCACCGCGGAGTTCGGGTCCGGCGAGGAGCCGCCGACCCACTCGTGGTTCATCGGCTACCGCGGTGACCTGGCCTTCGCGGTCATCGCCGAGGGCGCGGGCACCGGCGCCGACGTGGCCGCCCCGGCCGCCGCCCGCTTCCTCGACGCCGTCGGCGGCAGCGGCGCGTGATGCTACGCGGTGCGGCCGACCGGGGAGGTGAGGCCCGCCACGGCGGCGACGACTTCGGAGGCGTTGGACAGGTCGGGCAGCACCACGTCGGCCCCCGCCTCGCGCAGCTCGGCCGCCATGGACCGCCCCGAGGCGACCCCGATCATCGCCGCGCCGCCGATCTTGGCCGCCTGGACGTCCCGCGTGGAGTCTCCGATCACCACGGTGTTCGCCGCGGTGAACGGCGTGCCCAGGCGCTCCTTGGCCCGCGACTGCGCCACCTGCAGCAGCGTGGCCTTGGGGTAGACCTCCTCGCCGTACCCGCCCAGCGTGAAGTCGACGTGCTTGTCCAGCCCGAACGCCTTGAGCTTGTGCTCGGCGTTGCTCCTGATGGTCCCGGTCAGCACCGTCTGGATCACGCCGTCGAGCCTGGACACCGACTTCAGCGCGTCCTTGGCCCCCGGCATCATCCGCCCCTCCTTGGCCAGCCGCCCGCGCCGGTCGGCGAAGGCCACGGCGAGCGCCGACAGGAACTTGGGCAGATGCTCGTCCTCGGCCCGGATGCCGTTGACGGCGAGCGTCTCGAAGACGATCTCGGAGTCCGGGCGCCCCAGCGGGGGCACGAGTTTGACCAGTGGCCGCCCGGTGACGAAGCGGAACGCCTCCGCGTAGGCGTCTCTGGTCACGATGGCGACGTCGACCAGCGTGAGGTCGATGTTCCACAGCACAAGGCGGTTGATGGCAGCCTCCTGGGGGGTGACCCTGCATAGGGTACGGCGGGCGCCGCCGTTCGTGTTCAGATACGGTACGGCCTGCGCGATGCGCGGAGTCGACGCCCTGGCGATTTGGGCATGAAGGCTTTACGCGAAATTCAGCGCGTCCGCCAGCGTGTCGACCACGGGGAAGCCGATGCTCTCCAGCTCGGCGCGGGGCGTCATCCCGCCCGTGTACAGCACCGCCCTGGCCCCCACGTGCCGCGCGGCGAGCCCGTCGTCCACGCTGTCGCCGATCACCAGGATCTCGCCGGGATCCACGCCGAGGGCCTTGAGGTGCGCCGTCATGTGCGCGGCCTTCTCGCCGCCGGTGGTGCCCAGCAGCCCGTCGATCCGGGTGAAGTGCCGGGTGATGCCGAACGAGTCGACCTTGGGGACGAGGTGCGCGTGCGGCGCCATCGAGCAGAGCGACTGGGTGCCCGTCCAGCTCGTGAGGACCAGCTCGGCGTCGGCGGCCAGCGCGCAGGCGTCGCTCAGCCGGAAGTAGTGCTCGTGGAACCCGTCGTCGAGCAGCTCCCACTCCCCCTCGGTCAGGGGGCGGCCGAGCATGCGTTCGTAGGCGACCCAGATGGGCCGGGTGTAGACCGCGCGGAAGCCGTCGACGGTCATCTCAGGAAGCTCGTACGGCTTGAAGACCTCGTTGGTGGCCCCCACCACGGCGTCGATGTCGTGGAAGAGCGTGCCGTTCCAATCCCAGATGATGTGCTTTGTCATGTTGCGACAAGCTTAGACGGCACGTGTGACGTTTCGATGAACGCCCAGCGCAGGGGCCGCGACCATCCGGCCACGGCCCCCGGGCAGAGCTAGCCGCAGGCCTTCGCGGTGGTGCCGGCGCCGTTCTGGCCGCCCCGGCCGCCGTTCCACTGGATCGAGGCACTGCCCCAGGCGCACATGTTGTTGGCCCAGATCATGTTGCCCCAGTGACGGCCCTTGTTGCCCGCCTTGAAACGGAACTGGTCGTAACGGCCGTCCTTGGCGTACACGCTGATGGTGCCGGTCGCCGAGGCGGCCGTACGGATCTCGACCCAGTTGGTCTTGCACTTGCCGGACCACCAGAGCTTGATCGTCCCGACGTTGCCGTCGATGCGGCTCTTGATGGGGGCGGTCTTGACCACCTTGGCCGCGTTCCAGCAGCCCGACTTGGCCGGGTCCTTGTGGTCGCCCGGCTTGGCCTGGGCGTGCGCGGGCGCACCCGCCAGGAGGACCGCCGCGACGGCGCCCAGGACGGTGGCGGCAACTCGAAGCTTCACTTGGACCGACTCCTTGCGTAAAACAACACTTGCTAGATCGCGACCCTAGCGAGGCCCGGCTCCGAACGGTCAAGGAAGTGTGATCGATGTAACGCCTCCGTTATGAGCCCAGGAGGTCGGGGATCTCCTGTGTGGCGTACCACATGAGCTCGTGCGCCTCGGCCCCGTCCACGGTGAATCTCGCGTCGTCGTCGCCCTCGTCGGCGGCCGGCAGCGCGGCGACGGCGGCCTCGATGTCGGGGACCGCCTCGTGGTCGTCGATGTGCACCGCGGCCACCTTGGCCAGCGGGATCGGGTCGGCGAGGCGCACTCTCGCCCGTTCCTCCAGATCGACTCCGGCGGAGATCGAGCGCTCCGGCACCTCGGCGGCGACCACCACGCGCCGGAACGCGGTCTCGGCGCCGTCGGCGCGGTCGGCGGCCAGCATCCGCAGCGAGGCGCGGGCCGCCTCGGTGAGCGCCACGTATTCGAGCTCCTCGGTGTCGCCCGAGGCGTACCACTCGGTCAGCGCGGGGGTCACCGCGTAGCCGGTCAGCGGGGCCGGGCCCAGCTCCCCCGCCTCGACCGCCTGGGCCAGGGCCGGGAGAGTGCACGGCAGATAGACGCGCATGACGAACCTTTCGTGCTTCTTTCTGGCCGAGCTCAGCTCGGCGTGCCGAGATGGAGGTCCGCGCTCGGCGGCGGACCCGACTCAGCGTGCAAGGGCTCTATCATGCCCGTCTCAGCGTGAGACGGAGGAGAGACTCGAGTTCCTCGATGGTCGAGTTGGCATCTTTGTGATGAATGCCGGCGATGCCGAGCGCGCGGGCGGCCAGGATGTTGGCCTCGATGTCGTCGATGAACACGCACTCCTCGCAGGCCAGACCGATCAGCTCGACCGCGTGGCGGTAGATGCGCGGCTCGGGCTTGCGCATGCCGACCTCGCCGGAGATCACGATCGCGTCGAAGAACTCGTCCCAGTCGGCACGGGGATACTCATTCGACCAGGAGTTAGATACCAAACACGTTTTGACACCATTTTTCCGTACGTCGCGGAGCATGTCGTACATTGCGTCAACGCGTTCGAATCCCGCGAACATCCGCTCCAGCAGCCCCTCGGCCACAGGCGGCACGCCGTCGAGGGTGAGCAGCCGGGCGGCGAGGTCGCGCTCGAAGGAGGTGCCGTCGATCTCGCCCCTTTCCAGCGCGTGGACGACGCTCTCGCCGGCGCCGTCGCCGTAAGCGTGGTCGATCATCTGCCGCATCACCTGGCGGTAGTGGTCGCCGTCGATCCTGTCCGCCGCGATCCAGCGCGCGATGGAGTCAGAGAGGCTGGTCGTCAGGACCCCGCCCCAGTCGATGAGCACACCCGTAAGCACCGTTCCAGAGTAGAACGTCGCCGACCCTTATAAGCCGATAAAACCCCATAAAAAGGTCGCCCGATATGTCCGGTTAAAGTGTGCTTCCAGCGATAGTCGCTACCCAGAAAGGACCGCCGTGCGGACGACGATCCTGATCACCTCCCCTGACCGGTGGACCGCCCCGGGCCTGGAACTCTTCGAGTTCGCGCCCATCTTCCCCGGCGGCCCGGAATGGCTCACCAAACCCGTGCTCATCGCCCTGCTCAGCTCGGCCATCGCCATCGCCCTGTGCTGGGCCGCGTTCGCCAAGCCGAAACTCGTCCCCCGCGGCTGGCAGAGCATCGGCGAGTACGCGTACACGTTCGTACGCGACCAGATCGCCAGGCCCAGCCTCGGCGCCGACTCCGACCGATGGATGGGCTTCCTCCTCACGACCTTCCTGACCGTGCTCATCTGGAACCTGATGGGCATCATCCCGCTCGTCCAGTTCCCTCTCGCCGCGCACATCGCCTTCCCCCTGGTGCTGGCGCTCATCGTGTACGGCATCAAGGTCTACCTCGGCGTCCGGCACCACGGCGTGCGCGGCTACCTGAGGGGCATCGTGCACCTCCCCGGCCTGCCCGGCTGGGCGTACGGGATCTACGCCCCGATGATCCTGGCCGAGGTGTTCATCACGTCGCTGTTCACTCACTTCGTACGGTTGTTCGCGAACATGTTCGCCGGCCACATCCTCGTGGCCTTCTTCAGCTCGGTGGGCTTCTGGTTCCTGTTCGAGCGGCTCACCCCGCTGGGCGCGGGGCTCGGCGTCCTCGGCGTGCTGATGACGATCGTGATGACCGCGTTCGAGATGTTCATCCAGTTCCTGCAGGCGTTCCTGTTCGCCATGCTGGCCGCAATGTTCATCGCCGGCGGCCTGCGCGGCGCGCACTAGCTAGCGCGTGGCCTGGGCGGCCAGCTTGCGGTGCGCCGCGGAGCGCAGCACGCCGGCCGCCCTCTTCGCGTCGGCGGCGGGGGCCTCAGGCAGATAGCCCTTGGCCTGCTTGAGCGTCAGCAGCCTGGTGACGGACTGGTCGAGCCGCTCCTTCGAGATCCGGCCCGACCGCACCGCCGCCACCACCGCCTGGTACGCCTTCGGCAGGTCGTTCGGCATGAGCAGCAGGTCGGCCCCGGCCAGCACGGCCCGCACCGCGATCTCCCCGTCGTTGTACTTCTTGCGCACGCCCTCCATGTTGAGCGCGTCGGTGGAGATCACGCCCTTGAAGCCGAGCTTCTGCCGCAGCAGGCCGGTCAGGATGGGCTTGGACAGCGTGGCGGGGTCGCCCGACGGGTCGAGCTTGGGGAAGACGAGGTGGGCGCTCATCACGGCGTCCACGCCGGCCTCGATCGCCGCCCTGAACGGCGGCGCGTCGATCTTCTCCCACTGCGCCTTCGTGTGCTTGATCACCGGCAGCCCGGTGTGGCTGTCGACGTCGGTGTCGCCGTGGCCGGGGAAGTGCTTGGCGGTGGCGGCCACCTTCGCCTCGTCGAACCCCTTGACCGCCGCCGCGACCATCTTCGCCACCCGCGCCGGGTCGTTGCCGTAGGCCCGGCGGCCGATGACGGGGTTCTTGGGGTTCACGTTCACGTCGGCGACCGGGGCGAAGTCGAGGTTGACGCCGAGCGCGCGCAGCTCCTCGCCGGTGGCCCTGGCCACGGCCCGCGCCCGGTCCGGGTTCTTGGTGGCGCCGATCTCGGCGGCTCCGGGGAAGTCGGTCATGAGCGCGGACATCCTGGCGACCAGGCCGTTCTCCTGGTCGGTGCCGATCAGGAGCGGCACATCCTTGGACGCCCGCTGCAGGCCGTTGGTGAGGCCGACGACCTGGCCGACGCCCTTGATGTTGTGCGGGAAGAGGATCACGCCGCCGAGGTGGTATTTCGCGATCACCTTGGCCGGGGTCTGGGCGCCGTACCTGGCCTGGTTCTCGCCCGACACCGTGTCGGCGGCGGTGCCGTACAGGACGGGCATGAAGAGCTGGCCGACCTTCTCCTCGACGCTCATCCTCGCCAGGGCGCGCTCGACGGCGCCCTGCCGCGCCTGCGGCGGGCTCTGCGGCGGGCTCTGCGGCGGCGCGGTCTGCGGCACCGACGGCGTGCTCTGCGCGGGCGGTGCGGCCTTGCCTCCTCCGGTCGGGGTCGCACCCGCCGGGCTGGCGCCTGAGCCACAGGCTGTCAGAGCGATCGCGAGGAGGGCTGCCGTACCGATCCGTTGAAGCATGCCTCCAAAGGTATCCATGTGACGACCCACACCAGACCGTCCCTTTACCAAGACGGCCGGATGTGGACCCGGTCACAGCCCCAGCCGGGTGAGCCCGGACAGGTGCACGCGGGCCGCCGCACGCGCCTGAGCCGCCGTCGTCTGCGCCCGCGCGGCCTCGGCGGCCCGCTGGCACTGCTCCAGCGTGTGCGCGGCCAGCCCAGCCCGTACGGCGGGCAGCGCCGCGGCGCCCATCGACAGCGAGGAGGCCCCGAGCCCGACGAGCACGCAGGCCAGCGCCGGATCGGCGGCCGACTCGCCGCAGACGCCGCACGGCTTGCCCGCCCGCGCGGCGGCGGTCGCGGTCATGGCGACCAGGTCCAGCAGCGCGGGCAGCCACGGGTCGTGCAGCGCGCTCACGGCGCCGACCTGGCGGTCCGCGGCGTAGGCGTACTGGGCGAGGTCGTTTGTGCCGATCGAGACGAAGTCCACCCGGGTGAGCAGCTCGCGGGCGCGCAGCGCGGCCGACGGGATCTCGACCATCACGCCGACGTTCGTCAGGCCCCTGGCCCGGCACTCCTGCGCGAACCACGCGGCCTCCTCGGCCGTGGCCACCATCGGCGCCATCACCTGGAGCCGCTCGGAGCCGACGGCCGCGAGCGCGCCGAGCTGCGCCCCCATGACGTCGGGGAACCTTTTGAACCTGCGCAGCCCCCGCTCCCCGAGCGCCGGGTTCGGCTCGGCGGGCGCGGGCAGGAACGCCAGCGGCTTGTCCGCGCCCACGTCCAGGGTCCGCACGACCACCTTGCCGCCGGGGAACGCCTCCAGCGCCGCCCGGTAGGCCCGCCGCTGCTCCTGCGCGGAGGGCGGCCCGGTCCTGCCGAGGAAGAGGAACTCGGTCCGGTAGAGCCCGATCCCCTCGGCTCCGGCGCCGAGGGCGTCCTCGAGGTCCGCGGGGCCGCCGATGTTGGCGAGCAGCGGAACCGGGTGCCCGTCGGCGGTCCTGCCCGGCCCCTTCGCCGCGGCGATCGCCGCCTGCCGCGCGGCGTCCGCGCCGACCGCCTCGGCCACGTCGGACTCGGCCGGCTCGACGCGTACGTCTCCCGACGTGCCGTCGGCCATCACCCGGACGCCCGACGGGATGTCCAGCGCGCCCGGGCAGGCCACGACGGCGGGCACGCCCATCGCCCTGGCCATGATCGCGGTGTGGCTGGTGGGGCCGCCCTCCTGGGTGACGAACGCGGCGACGTGCTCCTTGCGCAGCAGCGCCGTGTCGGCGGGCGCGAGGTCCCTGGCGACCAGCACGTACGGCTCCTCGGGGGCGATCGGGAGCCCCTGCATGGCGTGCCCGTAGAGCAGCGCGATCACGCGGTCCCTGATGTCGTCGAGGTCGGCGGCCCGCTCGCCCAGGTAGCCCCCGGACCCGGCCAGGACGTCCCGATATTTAGTGAAAGCTTCAAAAACCGCCCTCGGGGCGGCCAGGCCGCGGTCGATCAGCGTACGCACCTTGACGACCACCCCGGGGTCCTCGGCCATCAGCGCCTGGGCCTTGAGTATCTCCTCGGCCTCGCCGCCCGCCTGGTTTCCCCTGGCCTCCAGCTCTCCCGCGACCTGCGTGAGCGCGGCCATCGCGCGCTCCTTCTCCTGATCCGCCTCACCGGTGTAGGTGGCGCCCTCGGGGGGTTCGGGCACGGAGACGGTCAGAACGTACGCGGGGCCGTGCCCGATGCCCGGGCTGACCCCGACCCCCCGCAGGTTCATGGCGCCGCGGCGATCGCGGCCAGCTCGTCGAGGACCTCTTCCGATCCCTCGCCCTCCGCGGCGATCACGACGGTCTCGCCCTGCCTGACGTCCAGGGCCATGATCGCGAGAATGCTCTTGCCGTTGACCTTCTCGCTGCCGTGGGACTTCGTCACCGTGATGTCCATGGGGGCCTTCTTCGCCCGCTGGACGAACGTCGCGGCGGGCCGGGCGTGCAGCCCCACTTCCGCCGCCACGGTGACCTTGCGCTCACCCATTACTCCTCCTTCGGTGCCGGTCCAGACCAGCCGGACCCTCGTGCGATAGCGCGTGTACATTCTGCCGTCTCGGCGAACACGCTCGTTCCGGAGCTATTCCCATCGGAAGAGCTCGTCCCCCGCGTGAACCGCCCCCTCGGCGACCTCGGTCACGGATCCGGAGAGGGCGTCGAGCGCGACGACCGGGCAGACCGGCGAGCGGCCGCCCGCCTCGACGACCGCCGGGTCCCAGGCCACGACGGGCTGCCCGGCGCTCACGCGGTCTCCCTCGGCGGCCAGGAGCTCGAACCCCTGGCCCTTGAGCTGGACCGTGTCGATGCCCAGGTGCACCAGGACGCCTTTGCCGTCGTCTCCGACGATGACGTACGCATGCGGATGCAGTTTCATGATTTTTCCAGCTATGGGGGCTACGGCCTTTCCCGGCCCGCGCAACGGGTCGATGGCGGCCCCCGGCCCGACCAGCCCGGCGGAGAACACCGGATCGGGCACGGCGGCCAACCCCACAGCTGCCCCCTCAACCGGGGCGAGAACAGTCGTCATGGTCTCGCCCTTAGCCGATGATGTCCTCGATGTCGCTGGCGATGGTGTCCGCCTCCGGCCCGACGACGACCTGGACCACGTTTCCCGCGGCCATCACGCCATGCGCGCCCGCCGCCCTGAGGGCGGCCTGATCGACCTTGGACGCGTCGTGCACCTCCGTGCGCAACCGGGTGATGCAGGGCTCGATCTCGATGATGTTGTCGGCCCCGCCCAAACCGGCGATGATCGCGTTCGCGTCAGCCGCCATCCGGCCCTCCCTAGAGCTCTTGTGACCAGGCTATTTCAGTCGGTCTGGGTGACCTTGTTCAGCCCGCGCGGCGCGTCGGGGTCGATGCCGAGCCTGCGGGCCAGCGCCTCGGTGAGCAGCTGACCGGGCACGATCAACCCCATCGGCGCCACCCATTCGGGCAGGTCGGGGCCGTTCAGCGCGGCGGTGCCCGCCCGCGCGAGCGCGTCACCCCCACCGATCGTGTACGCCGCCGCGCCCGCGGCCACGACGCGCTCGGCCAGCGCGACCGTACCGGACAGGGTCGGGCTGTTCTCGGCGGCGACCAGCAGCGCGGGCGTGTCGGCGTCGACCACGGCGATGGGGCCGTGCAGCAGGTCGGCGTAGGACAGGCCCATGGCGTGCAGGTAGCAGGCCTCCTTGAGCTTCAGCGCCGTCTCCAGGGCCGTCGAGAACGCCAGCCCGCGCCCGGACACGACCACGCCCGGCTTGTCCAGCAGGCCCTCGACCACGGCCTCCAGGTCACCCGGATCGGTGATCAGCTTCTCCACCGCCTCGGGCACCCGCCGCAGGTCCTCCGCGTCCACGTCGGCGCCCAGCCCCAGCGCGAGCACGGCCAGCGCCGCCAGCTGCGTCGTGTACGTCTTGGTGGCCGGAACGGCCTTCTCCTCGCCGGCGACCGTGCACAGGGCCACGTCGGCGGCCTGCGCGAGTGGGCTCTGCTCGCCCCCGTTCGTGATGCCGACGGTCCTGGCCCCGCAGTCCTTGGCCCAGGCCAGCGTCTCGACGATCTCCTCGGTGCGCCCCGACTGCGAGATCGCGACCGCCAGCACCCCGTCCAGGTCCAGCTTGCGCTTGTACGTCGTGGCGATCGAGGGCGCGGCCAGCGCGGCCAGCCGACCCGCGTGTGATTCGACCAGGTACCGCCCATAAACTGCAGCGTTGTCAGAGGTGCCGCGCGCGATGAACAGCAGCTGGCGGGTCTGCTCGCCCACTGCTCTCACCTCGCCGACCCTCGGCAGCAGGGAGTCCAGGGTGGCCCGCAGCGCGGCCGGCTGCTCGGCGATCTCGCTGCGCATCTTCGTGGTCATCTGGGGCTCTTTCCTTGATCGACTGCGACGCGGACTTGACCGTCTTTCGCGGCATGTGGTCTAGTCCGGACTAGACCAGTACGAACCATAACTCATTGCCAAGGTTGCGATCGAGGGGAGGATCCGTGGCGCACATCGATCCGGACAGCCCGGTGCCCAAGTATTTCCAGCTTCGCGAGATCCTGTTGGACCTCATCGACAGCGACGAGCTCAGCATCGGGGCGGCCATCCCGTCCGAGCGCGAGCTCTGCCAGCGCTTCGGCCTGTCCAGGATGACCGTACGGCAGGCCGTGGACCACCTCGTGTCCGAGGGCCGCCTGCACCGGGTGCCCGGCAAGGGGACGTTCGTCGCCCGGCCCAAGATCGAGCTGGCGCTGCAGCTGACGTCGTTCACCGACGACATGAGGGCACGGGGCATGATCCCGGGCTCGCGCGACCTCGATCGCCGGATCGTGCGGGCCAGCGCGCACCTCGCCAAGGAGTTGGGGATCCAGCCGGGCGAGGAGGTGCACTTCATCGAGCGGCTGCGGACCGCCGACGGGGAGCCGCTGTCCATCGAACGGGCGCACATCCCGGTCAAGCTCGCCCCCGACCTGGGCACCCACGACTTGTCGGATAAATCACTTTATGAGCTGTTGGAGAGCCGCTACGGCCTGGTCATGGACGCCGGCGAGCTCACCATCGACGGCGGCATCGCCGACCCGAGCGACGCCGACCTGCTGAAGCTCCCGCGCGGCGGCGCCGTGCTGCTGCTGCAACGCAGGTCGTTCGCGGGCGGCGTCTGTGCGGAACTGGGCGTGTCCACGTATCGTGCGGACCGCTACCAGTTGCGCACCATCCTGGAAATGCCCGTAAGACGGGGCTGAGGCCTCACCCGGCTCGGAGGAACGCCCGGTGAACGAGACCACCGCCGCCCGGCCTTCGCCGTTCGCTCGCGTGATGACCGTGCTCCAGCGGCTGGGCCGCTCCCTCATGCTGCCCATCGCCGCCCTGCCCGCCGCCGCCCTGCTGCTGCGCTTCGGCCAGCCCGACATGCTCGGCTCCAACGGCGCCGAGCCGGGCGGCCTGGCGGACGTGGCCGGGTTCGCCTGGATGAACCAGGTCGCCGAGGTGCTGGCCGCGGCCGGTGCCGCGCTGTTCGAGAATCTGCCGTTGCTGTTCGCCGTGGGCGTGGCGATCGGCTTCGCCCGCAAGGCCGACGGCTCCACGGCCCTGGCCGCCGTGGTCGGCTACCTGGTCTTCGACCGGGTGACCAAGGTGATGTTCTTCGGCTCCGACATCCGGGACACCGTCCTCATCAAGGAGGCCCAGGCCCAGGGCATCAAGGAGATCATCAACTACGGCATGCAGAACCCGACCAAGGTCCTCGGCGGCATCGTCATGGGCCTGGTCGCCGCCGTCCTCTGGCAGCGCTTCCACCGCATCAAGCTGCCGTCCTGGCTGGCCTTCTTCGGCGGTCGCCGGTTCGTCCCCATCATCACCTCCATCGTGGCCCTGCTCATCGGCGTGGTGTTCGGCTGGCTCTGGCCGGTGATCGGCGAGTGGATCCGCCACGCCGGCGAGGCCCTGGCCGCCATCGGCCCGATAGGCACCGGCATCTACGGCCTCGTCAACCGCCTCCTCATCCCCCTCGGCCTGCACCACTTCGTCAACTCCGTCGTCTGGTACGTCGTGCCGCAGTGCGAGGTGGGGGGCCGGGTGCTGGGCGGGGACTGGAACTGCTACTTCGGCGGCGCCCCGCACTCCGGCCAGTTCATGGCCGGCTTCTTCCCCATCATGATGTTCGCCCTGCCCGCCGCCGCCCTCGCCATGTGGCGCGCCGCCCCACCCCACCGCCGCGCCACGGTGGGCGGCATCATGCTCTCGGCCGCCCTGGCGTCCTTCGTCACGGGGATCACGGAGCCGATCGAGTTCGCCTTCATCTTCGTGGCCCCCCTGCTCCTGGTCGTCCACGCCATCCTGACCGGCCTGGCCATGGCCCTGACCACCCTGATCGGCGGCCAACTGGGCTTCGGCTTCTCGGCGGGCCTGCTCGACATGCTCCTGAACGCCAGCAAGTCGAACACCGAGAACTTGCCCGGGATCCTGATACTGGGAGCGGTTTACGGCGTCGTCTACTACGCCGTCTTCACCTTCCTCATCCGCAAACTCAACATCCTCACGCCGGGCCGCGAACCAGAACCAGACGTCGACTCAGGCGAAACCTAACCACCCCAGCGCCACACCCCGCTCACCGCCGCGCTCGCCACACCCGCCGCCGCGCTCGCCCCGCTCGCTGTCCCGCTCGCCACCGCCACGCTCGCCACGCTCTCCACGCTCGCCGTCGCGCTGCCCACCCACGCTCGCCTCGCCCCGCCACCTCGCCCCGCCACCTCGCCCCGCCACCTCGCCCCGCTCGCCACTCCCCGCTCGCCACTCCCCGCTCGCCACGCCCCGCCTCGCCACGCTGCGCCGCCATGCCACGCTGGTCACGCCGCCCTCGCCGCTCCGCCCTCGCCGCTCCGCCCTCGCCGCGTCACGCTCGCCCCTTCAGAGCGCCACGTCAGCGAAAGCTACGTTCGAGCCCACGACGCCCGATCGCCCCACACACCTGCGAGCCCGAGGCCTTCATCCGCCCACGCCCCACCCCAAAGCGCCGCGTCGGCGAGACGCCCCACGGCCGAGCCCGGCGACCAGGCAAAGACGCGAGCCAACCCACCCCAGCAAAAGGGACGACCACCATCCCAGAACACGCCTGACCAAAAGGGTTTGAGACAACCCGCAAAACAGCCGACCGCGTCCGGAACAGCTCCCCACCCCCACCCCAGGGGGATCCAACTTCCAGAAATCTTCTCCATCAAAGACGGACAAACCCAGCCACCCCCAGCAGAAGTTGGCGGCATTTGTATTCCTGAGCCAGACCGAAAACTCCTTATAACGATTCTTTCTTCGTCCAAGAATTTGGAGGATGCGTGTCAACAACCCCCCGCATCGGCGTCACCCCCACCCCAGAACCCCCCTACGACGAAGAGCAGCCGACATCGGAAATCGCACCCCCGGAAACGCACGGCACTCTCGCCCTGGACCCCCACCCCCTCGTATGGGGCCCGCCCGGATCCATCCCCGATGAGCGCAAGTTGCGTCACCTCGGCCAGGCGCTGGCCGAGGTGCTCGCGGGCCGCCGCCCGCCGGAGACCGTGGCCGACAAGCTCACCGCTCGCGCCTACCGAGAGCTGGTCCAGGCAGGACAGATGATCCGGACGAGCCGCCCCCCGTTCGCCGGCAGCGTGCATGTCAAGGAGCCCAGGGACGGCGCGGTGGAGATGTGCATGCTGGTGCACTGCGGTGACCGCAACCGCGTCCTGGCGATACGCCTCGAGCGCAGAGGCGCCCAATGGCTCTGCACCGACTTCGAAACAGCATAGAAAAACGCACTGAAAAGCCCAGAAGAACACCGAAGAAAGGCGGCACAAAAAAGAGACCCCCACACGAGGTGGGGGTCTCAGAAGAGAGCGTCAGGCCGCGTTCTTGGGATCGCCGTGGCAGCGCTTGTACTTCTTGCCCGACCCACACGGGCAGGGCGCGTTGCGCTCCACGTTTCCGTACGCGGCCCGCTCCGCCGAAGTGGTGCGGACGCGGGTGTGCTCGACCTCGCCCTGCTCGCCGGGCGCGGTGTATTCGAGCTCGGCCGGCCGCTCAGGCCCGCGCAGCCCGCGCGCGATGATCGAGCGGGTCTCCGCGAGGACCGCGTCCTCCTCCTCGACGATCGGGTTTTCCTGCACCTCCACCTCGAGGTTGAACAGGAATCCGACCGAGTCCTCCTTGATGCCCTCGAGCATCGCGGCGAACATCTCGAAGCCCTCGCGGGCGTACTCGATCTTGGGGTCCTTCTGCGCGTAGGCCCGCATGCCGATGCCCTCGCGCAGGTAGTCCATCTCGTACAGGTGCTCGCGCCACTTCCGGTCGAGAACCGAGAGGATCACGCGGCGCTCCAGGTCGCGCATGGTCTCGGGGCCGAACTCCTCCTCACGCCTGGCGTACGCCTCGAGCGCGTCGGCCTTGACCTTCTCGGCGATGAACTCGGCAGACAGCTCCTCGCGGCTGCCGGCCTCCTCGACGAGGTCCTCGATCCTGACCGAGATCGGGTAGAGCTCCCCGAACGCCTTCCACAGCTTGTCGAGGTCCCACTCCTCGGCGAAACCCTCGGACGTGGCGCCCTGCACGTAGCCGTCGATCACCTCGCCGACGAAGCCGCGCACCTGCTCGTGCAGGTCGGCGCCCTCCAGCACGCGGTGGCGCTCGGCGTAGATGACCTTGCGCTGGCGGTCCATGACCTCGTCGTACTTCAGAACTTCCTTGCGGATCTCGAAGTTCTGCTGCTCGACCTGGTGCTGGGCGGAGGCGATGGCCTTGGAGACGATGCCCGACTCGATCGGCTGGTCGTCGGGGATCTGCAGCCTGGTCATGATCATCTCGACCCTGGCCGAGTTGAACAGACGCATGAGGTCGTCGCCGAGCGACAGGTAGAACCGCGACTCACCGGGGTCGCCCTGACGGCCGGAGCGGCCGCGGAGCTGGTTGTCGATGCGGCGCGACTCGTGGCGCTCGGTGCCGAGAACGTAGAGGCCGCCGAGCGCGGTGACCTCGTCGTGCTCGGCCTTGACCGCCGCCCTGGCCTTCTCCAGCGCCTCGGGGTAGGCCTTCTCGTACTCCTCCGGCGTCTCGACCGGGTCGAGACCGCGCTGGCGCAGCTCGAGGTCGGCGCGGAACTCGGAGTTGCCGCCGAGCATGATGTCGGTGCCTCGACCGGCCATGTTGGTGGCGACGGTGACCGCGCCCTTGCGCCCGGCCTCGGCGATGATCGACGCCTCACGCGCGTGGTTCTTCGCGTTGAGCACCTCGTGCTGCACCCCGCGGCGCTTGAGCGCCTTGGACAGCCGCTCGGACTTCTCCACCGAGGTCGTGCCGACGAGCACCGGCTGCCCGGCCTCGTAGCGCTCCTTGATGTCCTGGACCACCGCGTCGAACTTGGCGTCCTCGGTCTTGTAGACCACGTCCGCCTGGTCCTTGCGGACCATCGGCCGGTTGGTCGGGATCGGGACGACACCCAGCTTGTACGTCTGGTGGAACTCGTTGGCCTCGGTGGCGGCCGTACCGGTCATTCCGCTCAGCTTGGCGTAGAGGCGGAAGTAGTTCTGCAGGGTGACCGTGGCGAGAGTCTGGTTC
This sequence comes from Nonomuraea sp. JJY05, assembly GCF_043496855.1. Classification (NCBI taxonomy): domain Bacteria; kingdom Bacillati; phylum Actinomycetota; class Actinomycetes; order Streptosporangiales; family Streptosporangiaceae; genus Nonomuraea; species Nonomuraea sp. JJY05. The sequence continues at coordinate 67,260 of NZ_JBIEIS010000024.1, read as the reverse complement.
TCGTCCTTGATCTTCACACCCTCTTTGGCCTCGATGGCCTGGTGCATGCCCTCGTTGTAGCGGCGCCCGTGCAGGATGCGGCCGGTGAACTCGTCGACGATCAGGACCTCGCCGTCGGCGACGATGTAGTCCTTGTCCTTCTTGAACAGCTCCTTGGCCTTGAGCGCGTTGTTCAGGAAGCCGACGAGGTGGGTGTGCTCGGGCTTGTAGAGGTTGTCGATGCCGAGCCAGTCCTCGACCTTCTCGACACCGGCCTCCAGGATGCCGACCGTGCGCTTCTTCTCGTCGACGATGTAGTCGCCGGTGCTCTCCTCGCCCGGGTTCTTCGCCTCGACGCCCTTGCGCAGGCGGGGCACGATCTTGGCGAACTCCTGGTACCACTTGCCCGACTGCTCGCCGGGGCCGGAGATGATCAGCGGCGTACGGGCCTCGTCGATCAGGATGGAGTCGACCTCGTCGACGATCGCGAAGTTGTGGCCGCGCTGGGCGCACTCCTCGAGCGACCACGCCATGTTGTCGCGCAGGTAGTCGAAGCCGAACTCGTTGTTGGTGCCGTAGGTGATGTCGGCTTCGTACTGCTTGCGGCGCTCGTCGGGCTGCTGGCCTGCGACGATGCAGCCGACCTCGAGGCCGAGGAACCGGTGAACGCGGCCCATGGTCTCGGCGTCACGCTTGGCCAGGTAGTCGTTGACCGTGACGACGTGGACGCCCTTGCCGGAGATCGCGTTGAGGTACGCCGGCAGCGTACAGGTCAGCGTCTTGCCCTCACCGGTCTTCATCTCAGAGATGTTGCCCATGTGGAGGTTGGCGCCGCCCATGATCTGCACGTCGTAGGGCCGCTGGCCGAGCACGCGGCGGGCCGCCTCGCGCACGGTCGCGAACGCCTCGGGAAGCAGATCGTCGAGCGATTCACCGTCTGCATGGCGCTGCTTGAACTCATCCGTCAGCGCACGCAACTCCGCGTCGGACAGGCTCGTGAAGTCGTCCTCGATGGAGTTGACCTGGTCTGCGATCCGCTTGAGCTTGCGCAGGATCTTACCTTCGCCGGCACGTAGGATCTTGTCGAGAATGGCTGCCACTTTATGTAAAGCTCCTCGCAGGTCTTCCCCGGCGGCGCCGCCAGGAGGAGAGGCCGAGACAAACTTCCCCGTTGCCATCGTAGGCGGTTCCGCAACCAGACACAGCCACCGTGACGACGAGGGCGCCACACCCGTCTGGGAGAATGGGGCAAGGCAGAGGGTATGCCGGTTGAGAGCCGGCTCGCACCAATAAGCGCGATAACCGGCAAAGGAAGGATTAGTCATGGTTGAGGGGAAGAAGTCGGAGCATACGGAGAATCTCGGCAGCCACGCCGGGCGCGCGTCCTCGTGGCTCGCGGTGACGGTGATGCTCGTGGGCACGGTCGTGGCCGGCTTCGGTCTCACGGTCGCCAACTGGACGCTCGTCTGGGTCGGCGCCGGAGTGTTCGTCGTGGGCGGCATCCTGGCCCTTGTCTTCGATATCTTCACCGACGTCGTGATCGACGCGCCCCGCGTGGGCATGCGCGCTGAAGATCACCGCTGACGCAGGCTTCACCGGGCGGGCACCCACCCCACGGGTGTCCCGCCAGCTCCCGCCTCCTCCGGCCTTCACGTCGCCGACGACACCTCACCGGGGCCTTTCGTAATAGGCAAGCACAATCCCCGTAACGACGAACCCACCGCGCGTGTCGGGCAGGGACGCGGGGTTGCTCAAGCGGCAGACGAGCCACAGCCGTGCCAGGCGACGCCGACGAGGGCGGGCGGCGTTGACGATGGGCATGCCGGACGCGATTGCGTCGACGGTCGGCGGTGGGGCAAGCCATGCGGCATGAGCCGGTGGCGGGCCCGGCGCGATCGGCGCTGGCGGGGCAGCCAACCGGGCGCGAATGACGTTAGCGGGCACGATCCGGGGCCGGATGGCGTGGGCTTGGTGGCGGGCCTGACGCGAGTGGTGCTAGCAGGAGCGGCGGGCGACCTCTACTGCCGACGGGTGCGAGTCGCCTCAGCAAGCCGGCAGGCGAGGCGCGTGGCGTCGGCGGGTGTGGTCGAGGTTGCCGGGGCGCGTGGCGTAGATCGACCGGACGCGGATCGTGGGGTACCTCGAAGGCGGGGCGGGCCCGTGACGTAGACCAGCCGGGCGCGGATCGTGGAATGCCTCGAAGGCGGGGCGGGCCCGTGACTTAGACCAGCCGGGCGCGATGGTGGGTGCCTCGGGGCGGGCGGGGGTGTTTTGTCGGTGGGCGTCGCTAGATTGCTCGCATGCATCGCCATACGCAATTGCAGACATGACCGGCAGCACCGACCTGACCCTCGACGAGGCGCGCCGGATCATCCTCCGCTCCCAGGGCATGATCGGCGCCGACGCGCGCAAGGGCGGGACGCACGCGATGCTGCGCAGGCTGGGCGCCGTGCAGCTCGACACGATCTCGGTGCTCGCCCGCTCCCACGAGCTGGTCGCCTACGCCCGCCTGGGTGCGGTGGGCCGGGCCGGCATCGAGCGGGCCTACTGGCACAATCCCGCCCAGAGCTTCGAATACTGGTGCCACGCCGCCTGCATCCTGCCCATCGAGCACTGGCCGCTCTACTCGTTCCGGCGGCGGGCGTACCGCAAGCGGCGCTACCGCTGGCACGAGGTCCCCGACGGGGTGGAGAAGCTGCTGGAGCAGGTACGCGAGCAGGGCCCGCTGACGACCTCGGACGTCGGCGGGGCCAAGAACGGCGGGCCGTGGTGGGACTGGTCCGACTCCAAGATCGGCCTGGAGTGGCTGCTCGACATCGGCGAGCTGGTCTGCAGCCGCCGCGTCGGCTGGCGGCGCGTCTATGACCTGGCCGAACGCGTGGTCCCCGCCGAGCTCCTGGCCGATGACCTCTCCGACGAGGAGTGCGTCGTACGCCTGGCCGCCGTGGCGGGCCGGTCCCTTGGCGTGGCCAACAGGACCGACCTCATCGACTTCCTGCGGGTAAAGGGCGAGTACGCCGCCCTGCTCGACGAGGCCCTGCGCAGCGGCGCGGCGGGCCTGGTGCCCGTGACGGTCGCGGGCTGGCCCGGCAAGAAGGGCGCCCCCAACGCCTGGGCGGATCCGGCGGCGCTGGAGTCCGAGCCGCGCGGGCGCCACCGCACGACGCTGCTGTCGCCGTTCGACTCCCTCATCTGGCACCGCGGGCGCACCGAGCGCGTCTTCGGCTTCCAGTACACGCTCGAGCTGTACGTCCCCAAGCACAAGCGGGTCCACGGCTACTTCACGATGCCCGTCCTGGCGGGCGGCCGGCTGATCGGGCGCGTCGATCCGACCCGTGAGGGCAGCACGCTGGTGATCCGGCAGCTCCACCTGGAGCCGGGCCTGTCATCCGCCAAGTGGGCCGACGCCCTGGCGGACGCCCTGAGGTCGGCGGCGGAGTGGGTGGGTTGCGACACCGTACGCGTCGAACGCGCCGATCCGCCCGAGCTCGTCCCCATCCTGAACGCCGCCACCGCCGCCCTCTAACAGCCCCAGCACTGCGGCTCGGCGCTAGGAGGACGGGCTGTGGGGCGGCCGCCTGCCCGCCTGTCCCTGGCCGCCGCCCAGGCTCGGGGGCCCCGGGTGACACGGCCTCGCGGGCGCCCGTGGCTTCCCTGTCCCCTAACCATCCACGTAGGGCCGAGGTGACGGGGACCTGACGGACGTGGATGGCTGCCTGCCGCTTGACCGCCCAGGTCGGCCCGGGGTGACACCGCCTAACGGGCGTGGATGGGGGCCGAGGTGACGGGCCTGGTGGGCAGGGATGGCTGCCTGCCCCATGGCCGTCCAGGTGGCGCCGAGATGATGCGGCTCGGCGGGCATTGGCGGCTGGCCCCTTGATCACCCAGCCGGGAGCCGGAAGCCGGGACGACACAGCCTCGCGGGCGTAGGTGACCGCCTGCGTTATGGCCGTCCGGATGGTGCGGGGGTGACGGAACCTGGTGGGCGCGGGTGGCCGCCTGACCTATGACCGCCCGGGTGGGGGTCGGGGTGACGGAACCTGGGTGGGCGTGGGTGGCCGCCTGCCCATGGCCGTCCGGATGAGGGCCGGGGTGACGGAGCCGGGGTGACGGGGCCGGGGTGACGGAACCTGGGTGGGCGTGGGTGGCTGCCTGGCGCGTGGCCGTCCAGGCGGGGTCGAGATGATGCGGTCTGGCGGGCGTTGGCCGCCAGACCCCCTTGGCCGCCCAGGCGGAGGCCGGGGTGACACGGCCTGGCGGGCGTAGATGACCGCCTGCCCCGTGGCCGTCCGGGTGGGGGGCGAGGTGATGGGGCCTGATGGCCGTGGGTGGCTGCCTGCCCGGTGGGCGCCCGGGGAGGCGGCCTGTGGGCTAGGTGATCTCCAGCATGCGCTCTCGCACCGCGTACACCACGGCCTCCATCCTCGAGTGCAGCTGCAGCTTGTCGAGGATGTTGCGTACGTGGTTCTTCACGGTGTTCTCGGAGATGAACAGCTGCTTGGCGATCTCGCGGTTGTTCATCCCCTTGGCCACCAGCCGCAGGACCTCCATCTCGCGATCGGTCAGGCGGGGGACGGGGAGCTGGGGTGGGCGCTCGGACTCCTTGCGGCTCATGCTCTGGAACTCGGTGATGAGCTTGGCGGCCATCGCCGGGTTGATTAAGGACTGGCCCTCGTGCACGCCGCGCACCGCGGCCGGCACGTCGTTGATCTGGACGTCCTTGAGCAGATAGCCGGTGGCGCCCGCCTTGATGGCCTCGAAGAGGTCCTCTTCCTCGTCGCTCACCGTCAGCATGATGATGCGCGTGCTCGGGACCGAGGCCTTGATGCCCTTCGTGGCCTCGATCCCGTCCTGTCGCGGCATGCGCACGTCCATGAGCGCGATGTCGGGCATGAGGCGGTTGGCCAACTCGACCGCCTCCTGCCCGTCGCTCGCTTCGCCGACCACCTCGATGTCGGGCTCAGCGGCCAGCGCGAGAGCCAGGCTGCGCCGGATCAGCTCGTGATCGTCAACGATCAACACGCGGATCGGCTCGCTCGCTGAGGTACGGACCTCGCCAGACTCGGTCACGAGGCCTCCTTGATCCGCCTCGCGACAGCCTTTGCCTCGCTTCGCTCGCTCACCTGAACCTGACTGAGCTCGCTCACGTCTCCTCCTCGTCGGGGGGCCAGAGCCGTTGAACCGCCATGATGACATGGGAGCCGCGGTTCTCGGGTGGTCGAGAAGATCTTTCAGCGCGCGATCATGGCTCTACGAGCCGCAACACGCCGTAGTTGTAGCCGCGTCTGTTGTAGACGACGCACGGCTGGCCGCTCTCCTTGTCACGGAACAGATAGAAGTCGTGCCCGACCAGCTCCATCTCGAGGAGGGCCTGGTCGATGGTCATGGGTTCCGCTTTGTGGAACTTCTCTCGGACGATGAGCGGCCCTTCGCCGTCCATCTCGATGGGGACGATGTCGTCGTAGCGCTGGTCGCGCTGCACCTGCTCATCCTCTTCGGCCTCGGCGGGGACGGTGGCCGCCCGCGGGGCCAGGTCCGCGACATCGGGGAGCGTCGCGGTGATCTCCGCCACTGAGGGCGGGCAGTGGTTGCCGTGGTGGACTTTGCGCCGGTCGGCCAGCCGCCTGAGGCGGCCTTCCAGCTTGTCGAGGGCCATGTCGAGGGCTGCGAATCGGTCGTCGGCCGAGGCTTCGGCGCGGATGGCCGGTCCTCGAGAGTGAATGGTGAGCTCGACGCGCTCGCGCTGGTCAGCGAGGCGCGGATTGCGTTCTTTCGACACCTCCACATCGACTCGGATGAGTTTGTTGTCCAGACGTTCGATCCTGGCCAGCTTGGTCGTCACGTGGTCACGGAACCGATCACTCACACCTGTGTGCCGGCCCTTGACGATGATGTCCATGCAACAGCCCCCCTTCGGTCTAGCGACTGAGCAAGAGCGCCCGACTACGTGCCTGTCGGACGGGGTCTGCTGTCTGCCTTTCTGTCACCGTTACCCTCTTCCGACTCTGCGTCACCGGGAACTCGGTTGGCACCCGTCCGGCCGACCTGGTCTTCGACCCCACATCCGCCTGCTGAGGGTTTCGCAGCTCTGTTGCCACTACTGCCCTTCTCTTCTGGCGAGGGACATCTGGACCCTCGGGAAGGCAGGACTTACCCCTAAGCCGCACCGTGATCGGTCGACAAAGAGTCGCCTTACGTGGACCGTTTTGCCTGCGGCTGGCATCGGCTAGCAGAGCCGGGGACCCCGACCCTGCGCAACCACGGACCCGAACGGGTGCCATGTCAGAACGCTATCCGCATCCTGCGCGAATGTCAGCCGGAGGATCGGCCAAAGGATCACGTACCGTGATTTTCCCGGGGTCCTCATGCCCTCCCAAATGCCCTATTCAACCGATCGGCAACCCTTATGAGGATGGAGCTCCCGCCCGTTGAGCAGCCCCGCCGCCCCCTTGGGGGAAGTGACATGTGGCCTCCTGGTGAGGATAGCGATTTGGATCTTTCTTTACGCACCGTAACCGTAATCCTTTTCAAGATCTTCGGCGTGTCGCGGCGACAGTCGCTGCCAGCGGCACTCGCACTCCCGCCGAGCTCAGCGCCCTGGCGGCCTCCGCGAGGGTCGCCCCGGTCGTGACGATGTCGTCCAGGAGCACCGCAACGGCCGCTGGAGAGCCTTTCGCCGCTCGCCGCACCTGGAGTGACCCCGCGAGGTTGGAGCTCCTCTCGGCGGAACTCAGCCGCGCCTGGTCGGCCACCCGCCGAGCCTGGCTCAGCGCCGGCCAGACCTCCGCCCGCATGCCCCACGCCCGCAGCCGGCCCGTGGTCAGCACCGCCAGCCGCCCGATCGGGTCGTGGCCCCGGTGCCGGCGCGTCCGCCGCGCGCTCGGCACCGGCACCACCGCGAACCGCCCACCGGCCCAGGGTGCGTTCGCGCCGTTGACCGCCGTCACGACGGTGAACGCCACGGCCTCCGCCAGCACCCCTGCCAACACCACCGCGCCCCGCTCCTTGTACGCCACGACCGCCCTGCGCACCGCGCCCTCGTACGGTGCCGCCGACCAGCAGTCGGGCAGGCCGCCCGGCACGGGCTCGGGCAACCGCCTGGCGGGCGCGCCGACGAGCTCGGCATGACAGCCCGCGCACCATCGCGCCCCTCCGGCGCCGCACCCGGCGCACGACTGCGGCAGGACGAGGTCGAGCACGGCGGTCAGCACGCGTGCCAGGATGCCGCCCGCGACCGACAATTTCCGCCCGGGGCGGGTGAACGGCCAACCCGGGGCGGGTGAACGGCCGACCCAGGCGAACGGCCGACCCGGAGCGAGTGAACGGCCGACCCAGGCGAACGGCCGACCCGGAGCGAGTGAACGGCCGACCCAGGCGAACGGCCGACCCGGAGCGAGTGAACGGCCGACCCAGGCGAACGGCTAACCCAGGGGGAAGAGCGGGGTGCTGGCGCCGGATTCGATCTTGGTGGTCCAGGACTGCCGGTCCTGGCTGAGCTCCATGATCTGGTTGCCCTTGGCCGTCTTGGCCTCCGCCAGCACGCGGTCCTTCACCGCGGCCACCGACTCCAGCGGCTCCTTCAAGGGCACCCCCACGATCTCCCCGTCCCCCACGTTGATCTCGTTGAGCACCTGCCCCGCCTGGCCCTCCACCAGCACCAGCAGGTGCTCGTCATCCTCCCAGGCCACGTCGAGGATCGTGTTTCCCCCCTCGGTGGTGGTCAGCGCCTGGAAGTTGCCCAGCATCGTCCCGGCCGCCCCACCGGTGAGCGCGCCGATCTGGACCGTGTTCTTCCCGGTGGTGACCGCCACCCGCACGCCGTCCCTGGCGATCCTGAGCCGGGTGACGTCCAGCCCGGTCAGCTTGGGCGCGGAGATCCGCTGGGGGCCCTTCCCGCTCATCGGGTCGTACCGGAGCAGGGCGCCGTTCGTCTGGTCGTAGGTCCATAGGGACCCGTCCCGGTGCCACGTGGGCGGGGTCAGCTTGCCCTGTATGACCTCCTGCCAGCGCCCCGACTGCGTCAGCGCCGCCACCGAGATGCCGGTCGAGGTCTGCGCGGCGACGTACCCCCCGTCCTTGGACAGGGCGAAGTCGTGGAAGCCGTCGCGCTGCTGCCCCGCCGGGCCCGGCACGGCGCCCGCGGGCCCGTCCTTGCTCATGTAGTGGACGGCGCCCTTGCTGATGTAGTACGCGGCGTCGCTGGTGGCGTCCAGCCAGTCGTCGTCGGAGTCGGGCCGGTCGATGGAGTAGGACTCCCCGTTCACCTGGATCTCGATGACGCGGCCCTTGGCGATCTCGTTCTTGTTCAGGCTGTACCTGATCTGGGCCCGCAGCGAGTCCTCGGCGCTCAGGTCCAGGGTGTCGAGGGGGCCGGCGAGGTTGATCACCACGCGGTCCTCGCCGGACCTGATCGACTCGATCCTGGTGTCGGGCGGGAAGCTCGTCGTCACCGCCCCCTGCAGGGCCGAGGTGGGGTTCTTGAGCAGGCGCTGCAGGATGGTCTGCGCGTACGTCTCCGTCGGCTTGAGGCGCAGGCGTACGCGGTCCACGACCAGCGTGTTCGGGCTGTTGCCGTTCAGGTAGTAGAGGTTCGTGGCCCGGTACGCGCGCGTCACGTCGGAGTTGGTGAGCAGCAGCCCGTTGGGCAGGCTCTTGACCAGGTAACCGCCGCCCTCCGCCTTCACGAGTTCGAAGGAGTCCTCCCAGGGGCCGGCGGTGGGGGCGTACGAGTCGTCCTCCTTGATGCGCGCCACCCACCGGCCCTTGACCGTGACCTTCTCCACCGGCGCCGTCGCCTCGCGCTCGGCGGGAGGCACGATCTCGAACGCGTCGTCGACGACCGTCACCGGGCCCGCGGCGCTCCACTTCGCCCGCGCCTCCTGGGTCAGGTACTGGGGCAGGATGGTCGGGTCGTCGGCGTAGGCGGCCATGGCCGCCTGCAGACCCCTGATCGTCTGCTCCTCGTTCCAGGTCTTGTCGGGCGGGAAGGCGATCATGCGGTGGAACGGCTTGCTCAGCGGGTCGCCGCTGCCGGCCTCGTTGACGGTGATGGGACCGGTCACGGGGATCACGGTGCAGCCGGAGCTCGCGCAGACCACGGCGACCCCGATCGCGAACACCGCGCCGAGCCGCCAGATCCGCTCACACCGCCTAGTCGTCGTCATGGTCGGCCCCGTCCGCCGAGGCCGGCAGCAGCACCGGCGTCATGGCCGTGCGCCACGTACGTCGCATCTCGATCTCCGGCGGCACCAGCGACAGCGGCGAGCCCTTCAGGTCGGCCCCGGCCGTCCTCGGCAGCGTCAGCCGGAACTGCGAGCCCTCCCCCGGCTGCCCCCATGCCTGCAGCCAGCCGCCGTGCAGCGTGGCGTCCTCGCGCGAGATCGCCAGCCCGAGCCCGGTGCCGCCGATGGTCCGGGCCCGCGACGGGTCGGCCCGCCAGAAGCGGTCGAACACCATCGTGTCCTCGCCGCCCTTCAGCCCGATCCCGTGGTCGCGCACGGCGACCGCGACCGCGTCCCGGTCGGCGCCGACGGTGACCACGATGTCCCTGCCCTCACCGTGCTCGATGGCGTTGAACAGCAGGTTGCGCAGGATCCGCTCGACCCGGCGGTTGTCGATCTCGGCCATGCACGGCTCGTTGGGCAGCCGGAGCTCGAAGCGGGTCGCGTGCCGCTCGGCCAGCGCCTCGGAGTCGGCGATGGCCCGCAGGACCACGTCGCGCACGTCCACGGGGTCGAGGTCGAGCGTGGCGGCGCCGGCGTCGTAGCGGCTGATCTCCAGCAGGTCGGCCAGCATCGACTCGAACCGTTCGAGCTGGGCCTGCATGAGCTCCGCCGAGCGGGCGGCCATCGGGTCGAAGTCCTCGCGGGCGTCGTAGAGCAGGTCGGCGGCCATGCGCACGGTCGTCAGCGGCGTGCGCAGCTCGTGGGAGACGTCGGAGACGAACTGCCGCTGGACCTGCGAGAGCTCCTCCAGCTGGTGGATCTTCAGCGCCAGGTTGGCGGCCATCTCGTTGAACGAGTTCGCCAGGCGGGCCAGGTCGTCCTCGCCGCGCACCTTGAGCCGTTCGTCCAGCTTGCCGGAGGCCAGGCGCTCGGCGGCCTGGCGCGCCAGCCGTACGGGGGCGACGACCTGGCGGGCGACCAGGTACGCGATGGCGGCGAGCAGCAGCACGAGCCCGAGGCCGACCACGACGATGGCCAGCCGGACGTTGGACAGCAGCTCCTCTTCGTCCGTGAACGGGAAGAAGTGGTAGACCTCGTAGCTCTGGCCGCTGGACGGCACGTGCACGGTGCCGCCGACCACGTACGTGAGCCTGGGCTGGCTCTCGCCGACGAACTTGATCTTCTCGATCGAGCCGACGGTCTTCTTCTGCACGTTGTGCCGCAGGCTCTCCGGCACGTTGGACGGCACGACGCCCCCGGACGCCCGCGACTGGCCGGGGATCGCCTTGTTGAGAATCAGCACGTCGTAGCGCTTCTTGGAGCCGTTCTCGCCCGATCCGGTGACGATGTCCATGACGTCGTCGAGCGGGTTGGCCGAGCCCTTCTTGCCGCTGTCGGGCTTGGTCGGGTCGTCGGTCTCGGGCGCCAGCGCGTCGGCGATCTGGAGGCGGTCGGCGAACGCCTCGCTGGCGGAGGAGCGCTGGCTGCTCTGCACGACCGACCGGTTGATCTGCTCGGACAGGAACGTGCCCAGCACGACCACCACGATCACGGAGATCACCAGCGTGCTGGTGACCACCTGGAGCTGGAGCGACCGTCGCCACACGCTCCGTGTCCTGCCTGCCGCACGGCGCACCCGCCGGCGAACGCCGCCGAGAATCTGGCGGAATGTCCGTCGGCGGGAACGCTTCTTCTTCGCCGGGGGCATGGCAGGACGAGTCGTGGACTAGGCGGGGCCGGCCTTGTAGCCGACGCCGCGGACCGTCACCACGATCTCGGGGTGCTCGGGGTCCTTCTCGATCTTGGCCCTGAGCCGCTGCACGTGCACGTTGACCAGCCGCGTGTCGGCCGCGTGGCGGTAGCCCCAGACCTGCTCCAGCAGGACCTCGCGGGTGAACACCTGGCGCGGCTTGCGGGCCAGCGCCACCAGCAGGTCGAACTCCAGCGGCGTGAGGTTGATCGTCTCCTCGCCCCGCTTGACGGAGTGCCCGGCCACGTCGATGGTGATGTCGCCGATCTGGAGGATCTCGGGCGTCGGCTCGTCGGTGCGGCGAAGCCGCGCCCGTACCCGGGCCACGAGCTCCTTCGGCTTGAACGGCTTGACGATGTAGTCGTCGGCCCCCGACTCCAGGCCGAGAACGACGTCGATCGTGTCGCTCTTGGCCGTGAGCATGACGATCGGGACTCCCGACTCAGCCCTGATCCTGCGCGCGACGTCGATGCCGTCCGCCCCCGGCAGCATCAGGTCGAGCAGGACCAGGTCCGGGCGTGTATCCCGGAACGCATCGAGGGCCTTGTCGCCGTCGGAGACAAAAGACGGCTCGAAGCCTTCCCCTCGCAGGACGATCCCCAGCATCTCGGCGAGAGCGGCGTCGTCATCGACGACCAGCACGCGACCTTTCATGGCCCCTCATTCGTTCTACGCATTGTGGGACATACCCGCACGATCGCTGAAGGTTACCCTTGGTCGGCCCATGAGTGTGACATGAGCCATGCAAAAGGCGAATTTTAGGTTCGCCCCCTGCGACCGCAATCTCAAGTCTGCGGTAACAGAGCAACTTCCTGCCATCCCCTGGCCCTGAACCTTGACCGGATTCGCCGCGGAATACGGCAAGGATGCGACGGCGAATGCGCTCAGCGACACCAATGCCCCGTTCAGCATGCCAGGATTGGGATATGTCAGACGGTCACGGTCCCCCGCCCGAGACGCCATCAGGCTGGTCGGCCGAACAGCCTCCGCCCTACAGCGCCCCGCCGGCCTCCCCGTGGACCGCGCCAGGCGCGCCGCAGCAGACGCCCTACGGGCAGCCGTACGGGGAGCCCCTTCAGCAACCTCAGCCACTGGGACCCGGGCCCCAAACACCCTATCCGCCCCATCCGCATCCTCAGCCCGGTTACGGCTACGCGCCGCCCCCGCCGGCGCTGAGACCGGGGATCATCCCGCTGCGCCCCTTGGGCCTCGGTGACATCCTCGACGGCACGATCAAGCTGATCCGGTCCAACCCGAAGGCCGTGCTCGGCCTGTCGGCCGTCGCCGCCCTGCTCGCCTCCGTGCCCCTGGCCGTCGGCCAGGCGTTCGTGCTCGACACCATGAGCGGCGCGCTCGACGACCCCGAGAGCGCGTACATCTCCTCCGACGGGCTCACCGGCGTGTACGGCATCGCCGCCCAGTACGGCAGCACGCTCATCTCGTACGCGGTCCAGTTCGTCGTGGTCACGCTGCTGACCGGCGTGCTGACCAGGATCCTCGGCCGGGCCGTCTTCGGCGGCGGCATCACCGCCAAGGAGGCGTGGCAGCTCGTCAAGGGCAGGGTGCCCGCGCTGTTCGGCGTCGTGGCGCTGATGGCCGTCATCATGCTGGTGCCGCTGGTCGTGATGGTGCTGCTCATCGTGGTGATCGCGATGAACTCCTCCTCCGGCGGGGCAGGCATGGTCCTCGGGCTGACCTTGCTGTTCATGGTCGCCTACCTCGGCTACTACCTGTTCTTCACGACCCGCTTCGCCTTCGCCTCGCCCATCGTGGTGCTGGAGAGCAGAGGGGCGATCGAGGCGATGCGGCGCTCGTGGCAGCTGGTGAGCGGCGACTTCTGGCGCGTCTTCGGCATCCTGCTGCTCACGTCCATCCTGGTCGGGCTCGTGGCGGGCATCCTGTCGGTGCCCTTCACGCTGGCGGGCACGCTGTTCGGCATGTTCGGCGCGGGATCGACGGCCACCACCGTCGCGTCGGCCGTGCTCATCGCCATCGGCGGCACGCTCGGATCGATGCTCACCTATCCGTTCCAGGCCGGGGTCGCCGGCCTGCTCTACGCCGACCGGCGCATGCGCAGCGAGGCGTTCGACCTCGTGCTGCAGACGGCTGCCATCGAGCAGCAGCGCCAGGGATGGGTGCACGCCTCCGCGGACGAGCTCTGGCACCCCTCCAACTCCGCCAGGCCGTGAGCCCGATCGACAGGGAGGAGGCCGCGCGCCGGGCCGCGGAGGAGCTCCTCAAGCCTGCATACGAGAAGGAGTCCCTGCTCGACCTGATCTACCGGCGGGTCATGCAGTTCCTCGGCGACCTGGTGGACACGGCCGCGGGCGGGGGCACCGCCGGAGGCGTCATCGCCTCCGGCATCATCGTGCTGATCATCCTCGCGCTGATCGTGCTGATCTCGTGGCAGCTCCGCAAGGCCACCCGCAAGAACGCGCTCGCCGTGGGCGGGCTCTTCGGGGAGCGGGTGATGACGGCGGCCGAGCACCGGGCGGCGGCCGCCGGGCTGGCCGCCGAGGAGCGCTGGACCGAGGCCGTCCAGGAACGGCTCCGCGCCATCGCCCGTGACCTGGAGGAACGCGCGCTCGTCGACGGCATGCCGGGGCGCACGGCCGACGAGCTGACCCGCGAGGCGGCCCTCTCGCTGCCCGACTTCGCCACGAGGCTGGCGGCGGCGGCCCGGTCGTTCGACGACGTGACGTACGGCGGGGTGACGGGGACGCGGGAGGCGTACGAGGCGATGGCCGACCTGGACGAGCAGCTCCGCCAGGCCAGCCCGGTCCCGGTCGGGGCCGGCGCGGTGGCCACGGCCTGGACCCCGGTCGGCGCGGCCCCGGGCGAGCGGCCCGGGGCAGGTGGGACTGCATGAGCGTCCTCACGCGGCCCACCGGCGGCGCGTCCTACTCGACCTCCCCTACCGCGCGCTCCACCTGGCGCGGCAGCCGGATCATCGTCCTGCTCGGCCTCCTGATCGTGGTCATCGCGGTCGCGGGCGTCCTGTTCGGCCCGGAGTCGCGCCCGTCGCGGGCTCTGGACCCCGACGACACCACGTTGGCGGGCTCCAAGGCGCTGGCCGAGGTGCTCAGGTCCCGGGGTGTCACGGTGGACCGGGTCGACTCCGTGGAAGCCGCCGCCGCCAAGGCCACGGGTGGCAACCGGCTGCTGCTGATCACCGACATGTCGTACTTCGATGAATACGAGCTGTCCCGGATCCAGGGCGACCGGCTGATCGTCGGCAACGTTCCCGGTCTCGACGCCCTCGCCCCCGGTGTGCGCAGCGAGCCGGGCCTGGTGCGCACGCGCTCGCGCGAGCCCGAGTGCGCGCTGCCCGCCGCCCGGGCCGCGGGCAGCGTCCACCTGGGCGGCGCCGTCTTCAATGGCCCCTCGGGGGCCACCGGCTGCTACCCGGCCGGCGACGGCTACACGCTGGTCAGCTTCCCCAACGCGGGCGGCGTCACCACGCTCGTCGGCGACGGCGCCTTCATGACCAACCTGCGCCTGGCCGAGGACGGCAACGCCGCGCTCGCGCTCAACCTGATCGGCACCGGCAGGCCCGTGACCTGGCTGGTCCGTCCCGCGACCCCGCCGCCGATCGCCGAGCTGCCGGGCGAGCGCGGCAAGTCGATGTACGACCTCATGCCCGAGAGCATCCGCTGGACCGTCTACATGTCCCTCATCGCCCTGGCCGTCACGGCGTTCTGGCGGGGCAGGCGGCTGGGCCCGGTGGTGACGGAGAAGCTGCCTGTCGTCGTGCGCGCGGCCGAGACCGTCGAGGGCCGCGGCCGGCTCTACCGGGCCAGGCGCGCGCGCCGGCGGGCGGCGGAGTCGCTGCGCGAGGGCACGATCGACCGGCTGACGCCCAGGCTGGGGCTCGGATCGGGGGCCGGGCCGAACGAGGTCGTCGCGGCGCTCGCCGCCCGCACCGGCCAGGACGCCCAGCAGGTCGGCGCGGCGCTCTACGGGCCGCCGCCGGTGGACGACGCCGGGCTCGTCGGGTTGGCCGGATATTTGGACTTCATCGAAAGGCAGGTCAGTGAACTCTGAGGAGACGTTCCGCGTCACGGGCTTCGGCGACTCGGCCAGGGAGGCGCTGGGGGCGTTGCGCGCCGAGGTGTCCAAGGCCGTGGTCGGCCAGGACGCGGTGGTGACGGGGCTGGTCATCGCACTGCTGTGCAAGGGGCACGTGCTGCTCGAAGGCGTGCCGGGCGTGGCCAAGACGTTGATGGTGCGTACGTTGTCGGCCGCCCTGGCCCTTGACTTCAAACGGGTGCAGTTCACGCCGGACCTGATGCCGGGCGACGTGACCGGCTCGCTGATCTACGACGCGAAGACCGCGGAGTTCGAGTTCCGCGAGGGGCCGGTGTTCACGAACCTGCTGCTCGCCGACGAGATCAACCGCACCCCGCCGAAGACCCAGGCGGCGCTGCTGGAGGCGATGGAGGAGCGGCAGGTCAGCGTCGAGGGCTCGGCGCGGCGGCTGCCCGAGCCGTTCGTGGTGTGCGCGACGCAGAACCCCGTCGAGTACGAGGGCACCTATCAGCTCCCCGAGGCCCAGCTCGACCGGTTCCTGCTCAAGCTGACCGTGCCGCTGCCGCCGCGCGAGCAGGAGATCTCGGTGCTCGAACGGCACGCCCGCGGCTTCGACCCGCGCGACCTGAGCGAGGTCAAGACCGTCGCCACGGCCGACGACCTGGCGGCCGGGCGGGAGGCGGTCTCCAAGGTGCACGTGGCGCCCGAGGTGCTCGGCTACATCGTGGACGTGGCCCGCGCCACCAGAAACTCGCCGTCGCTGCAGCTCGGCGTCTCGCCGCGTGGGGCCACGGCGCTGCTGGCGGCCTCGCGGGCGTGGGCGTGGCTGTCCGGGCGCCCGTACGTGACTCCTGACGACGTCAAGGCGCTGGCCAGGCCCGCGCTGCGGCACCGGATCCAGCTGCGGCCGGAGGCCGAGCTGGAGGGTGCGACCGCCGACGGCCTGCTCGACGGCATCCTGGCCTCCGTCCCGGTCCCGCGCTGATGGCTCTCACGGGACGGGCCGGGCTGGTCGCGGCGATCGGGATCGTCGTGGTGCTGCTGGCGCCCCAGCCCGGGGCCGCGCTGGCCGGGGTCTGCCTGCTGCTGGCCGCCGCGATCGTGGTGGACCTGGTGTTCGCCGGAGCCGTGCGCCCGCTGAGGTTCCACCGTTCCGGCGACACGCTCGTACGGCTCGGCCAGCGGGCCACGGTCGAGCTGATCGTCGAGAACCCGGGCCCCAGGCGGGTGCGCGGCGCGCTCAGGGACGCCTGGCCGCCGTCGGCGGGCGCCACGCCGCGCGTCGCCGACCTGGACGTGCCCAAGGGCGAACGCCGCAAGATCGTCGTGACGCTCGCCCCGACGAGGCGCGGCGACCGCTCGTCCGTGGCGGTCACGGTGCGCTCGCTCGGGCCGCTGGGCCTGGCCGCCCGCCAGGGAAGCCACCAGGCGCCGTGGTCGGTACGCGTGCTGCCGCCGTTCCTGTCACGCAAGCACCTGCCGTCCAGGCTGGCCCGGCTGCGCGAGCTGGACGGCCAGCACCCGGCGCTGGTGCGCGGGCAGGGGACGGAGTTCGACTCGCTGCGGGAGTACGTGGTGGGCGACGACGTACGCTCCATCGACTGGCGGGCCACGGCGCGCCGCCACGACGTGGTCGTGCGCACCTGGCGCCCGGAACGCGACCGCCGCGTGCTGATCGTGCTCGACACCGGCCGTACCTCGGCGGGCCGGGTGGGCGACGCGCCGATCCCCATGGCCGGGGCCGCCGCGGGCGGCGCCGGGCTGCTGGTACGGCCGGATCCGCGGCCGGCGCCCGGCTGGCCGCGGCTCGACTGGTCGATGGACGCCGCGCTGCTGCTGGCCGCGCTGGCCGCCAGGGCCGGTGACCAGGTCGACTTCCTCGCCTACGACCGGGCCGTACGCGCCTGGGTGAGCGGGGCGTCGCGGACCGAGCTGCTGTCGTCGCTGGTCAACGTGATGGCGCCGATCGAGGCGGAGCTGATCGAGGCCGACTCCCAGGGCATGGTGGCGGCCATCCTGTCGCGGGCCAAGCGGCGCTGCCTGGTCGTGCTGCTCACCGATCTCAACGGGGCGGCCCTGGACGAGGGGCTCATGCCGGTGCTCTCCCAGCTCTCCTCGCGCCACCTGGTGCTGGTGGCCGGAGTGTCGGACCCCCGGGTGGCGGCCATGGCGGGGCTCCGGGCGTCGGCCGAGGAGGTGTACGACGCGGCGGCGGCCGAGCACGCCCAGCTCGAACGCAGGCGCATCACGGCCCGCCTGCGGCGGCACGGGGTGGAGGTCGTGGACGCGCCCCCGGAGGACATCGCCCCCGCGCTCGCGGACGCGTACCTGGCCCTGAAGGCGGCCGGACGGCTGTAGGGGGCGGGCCGCCGTACGGGCGAGGCGGCCGTACGGGCCGGGTCCGGGGCGTCAGGCCGTCGGGGCGAGCAGCGCCACCGAACGTCGGGGGACGTCAGGCCGTCGGGGCGACGTCCGGGGCGCGTTCGAGGTCGCCGGTCTCGTTCTGGCGGAGGGCGCGGCGGCCGAACGCGATCACGTACAGCAGGAAGACCGCCTCCGCGAGCACGCCGATGCTCACGCGCGCCCACGTCGGCAGCCCGGAGGGCGTGACGAACGCCTCGATCAGGCCCGACACGAACAGCACCACGACCAGCCCCAGCGCCACGCTCATCACCGCCCGGCCCTGCTCGGCCAGGGCCTCCGTCCGCCGGCGCGGCCCGGGGTCGATGACCGTCCAGCCCAGGCGCATCCCGACGGCCGCCGCCAGGAACACGGCGGTCAGCTCCAGCAGCCCGTGCGGCGTGATCAGGCCGAAGAAGATGTCCAGCTTGTCGCGGGAGGCCATGAGACCGCCGGAGACGCCGACGTTCGCGGCGTTCATGTAGAGCACGTACGGGATCGGCAGGCCGAGCAGCACCGAGTAGATGATCGTCTGCGCCGCGACCCACGCGTTGTTCGCCCACACCTGGCTGGCGAAGGAGGCGGCCGGGTGCTCGGAGTAGTAGTTGACGAAGTCGTGGTCGACGAGCTGGGCGATCTCGTCCGGCGAGCCGATCGACGCCTGGACGTCGGGGTTGGCCGCCACCCACGCGCCCATCACCCACGCGACCGCCACGAACGCCACCGTGCTGCCCAGCCACCACCATCGCGCCCGGTAGGCCACCACGGGGAACGACACCGTGAAGAACCTCACCAGCTCCCGCCAGGCGGGCGTGTGCGCCCCGGTCACCGCCGACCTGGCCCGCGCCACCAGCGCCGACAGCCGCCCGATCAGCATCGCGTCCCTGGACGAGGAGCGCACAATGGACAGATGGGTGGACACGCGTTGGTACAGGTCCACCAGCTCGTCCACCTCGGCGCCCGTCAGCGACGAGCGGCGCTTGACCAGGTGATCGAGCCGGTCCCACACGGGGCGGTGTGCTGTGACGAACGCATCGATGTCCACCCGAACATTCTGGCCGCTCAAAGACCAGTACATAGCCGTTAGGCTCCACATATGTCTGAGGTTGTGACCGGCGACGCGGTCGTCGTCGAAGTGCGGATCGCCCAGATGCCCTCGCGCGCGCTGGCGATCGTCATCGACATGGCCGTGCAGTTCACGGTGCTGATCGCCGCCTACGCGATCTTGGGCGCGTTCTCGGTCATCTCGGACTCGGCCATGCTGGGGGCCGCGATGATCGTGTTCATGGTGCTGGTGCTGGTCGGCTACCCCGTGATCTTCGAGTCGCTCACCAGGGGACGCAGCCTCGGCAAGCTCGCGCTCGGGCTCCGGGTGGTCAGCGACGACGGCAGCCCCGAGCGCTTCAGGCAGGCGCTGTTCCGCGGCCTGGCCGGGGTCGTGGAGTTCTGGATGCTCTCCGGGGCGCCCGCGCTGATCGCGTCGCTGGTCTCGCAGCGGGGCAAGCGGCTCGGCGACGTCTTCGCCGGCACCATCGTGATCTCCGACCGGGCGCCGCGCGAGTCCGGGCAGCTCATCGTGATGCCGCCGCCGCTGGCGGCCTGGGCGGCGACGCTGGAGCTCTCCCAGCTCCCCGACGAGGTGGCGCAGGCGGCCCGGCAGTACCTGTCGCGCTGGCACGACCTGTCACCGCAGGTCCAGCATGAGATGGGGGTGCGGATCGCGACCCAGGTGGCGTCCTTCGTCTCGCCCGCGGCGCCCGCCGGGGTGCCGCCGCACGCGTACCTGAGCGCCGTCCTGGCCGAGCGCCGCAGGAGGGAGCAGGTACGTTTCGCGCAACGCGCCGCCAACGGCCGCCCGCCCCAAACCCCCTACACCCAACCAGGCCCGTACCAGCCCCAGCCCCCGGCGCCCTACCAACCCCAGCCCCGGCCACCCGCACCGGAGCCGCCAAGGGCGACTCCGGGCGGGTTCGCTCCGCCTCAGTGAGCGAGGCGATCGATGGCCGGATCGGTCAGTTGTGCCACCAGTTGCGGTACGACTCCTGCGTCTGCACGTTCAACCGGTCGGTGCGGACGTGCCTGGCGCCGTTCGTGAGCGGATCGTTGACCTTGACGACGTCGAGACCCTCGTGGAAGTCGGCCGCGTAGATGTAGCCGTTGTAGTAGTAGGCGGACCAGATGCCGCCGCCACCGCCGGCCGAGCGGGGACCGCGCTCGAAGTAGCCGATCTCCCTCGGGTTGGCCGCGTCGGTGAAGTCCCACACCGACAGCCCGCCCATGTACCAGGCCTGGACCATGATGTCCCGGCCCTTGACGGGGATCAGCGAGCCGTTGTGCGCGACGCAGTTCTCGCTGTCGGCCTGGTAGCGCGGGATCTTGAAGTAGCTCTTGAACGTGAACTGCCCGTTCGAGATGTCGTAGATCGCGTCCGCGCCGCGGTTCGGCCCGGTGGCCTCGTTGCAGGTGGCCCCGCCGCCGCCGCCGAGCTCGTCGGTGAAGACGACCTTCTTGGCGTCGTTGCTGAAGGTGGCCGAGTGCCAGAACGCGAAGTTCGGGTCCGTGGTCCTGGCCGTGACCTTCGGGTTCAGCCGGTCCGAGATGTCGAACAGCACGCCGTCACCCATGCACGCGCCCGCCGCGATGTCCTTCTCGGCGTAGGCGGTGATGTCGTGGCAGCCGCTGGTCGGCAGGAGCAGGCCGGGCTGGGTCTCGTTGCCGCCGTCGGGGAAGACCACCGGGGTGGCGGCGACCGCCGCGGACGCCGGGTCCCTGAGCGGCACCTTGATGATCGAGATCTTGTCGTGCGGCGGCAGGCAGTCGGGGAACGTGGCGTTCGGGTTGTAGGACGAGACGTAGATGTAGACGTTCTTGTTCCGGTCGCGGCCCTTGCCCGGCACCAGGGTCAGGGTGTGGGAGCCGCAGTTGGTCTCGACCGACTTGATGTACTTCGGGCTGGCCTTGTCGGAGACGTCGAAGATGCGGACGCCTTCCCAGGCCTCCTTGTGGTCGGCGGTCAGCGCCGTGCTGTTGCACGAGTCGTCGCTGCGCGAGGAGTCCACGGCGGTGAACAGCAGGTTGCCGTAGACGCTGACGTCCATCTGGGAGCCGGGGCAGACGACGGAGCTGACCGGCTTGGCCTTCTTGGGGTTGCTGATGTCGTAGATCGAGAAGCCGCCGTAGTTGCCGACGTAGGCGTAGTCGCCCTGGAAGGCGATGTCGGTGTTGATCGTGCCGGCGATCGGGGCGGGCTTGGGGATGTTCAGTACGTGGGTCACGTTGGGGCTGGTGACCACGGTGTCGGGCGGTGGGATGTCGGCGGCCAGGGCGGGGACGCTCGTCAACGCTAACGCGACGGCGGCCGCGGCCATGACGAGGGCACGGCGCGGATTGGACACTCCGGGACTCCTTATTGATAGGTCCGGATAACTGAAAGCGGCGAGGACCCGGTCGGGGTCCTCGCCGCCCGGTGATCAGTGGCCGTGTTCGGGATACGACGTCTGGGTCTGCGCGTTGAGTGAGCGCATCTTGACGCCGTTCGCCCGGTCGGTACGCCAGTCGTTGATCTTCAGCACATCCAGGCCCAGGTTGAAGTCGGACCCGTAGATGTAGCCGTTGTAGTAGTACGCGGACCAGAAGCCGCCGCTGAGCGCCGGCGCGGTGCTGTCGGGACCGCGCTCGAAGAACGCGATCTCCTGCGGGTGGGCCGAGTCGGTGAAGTCCACCACCGAGATCCCGCCCTGGTACCACGCCTGCACCATGATGTCGCGGCCCTTGACCGGGATCAGCGAGCCGTTGTGCGCCACGCAGTTCTCGGTGTCGGCCTGGTGGCGCGCGATCTTGAAGTAGCTCCTGAACTGGAGCTGCCCGTTCACGATGTCGTAGTAGGCGTTGGCCCCCCGGTTCGGGCCGATGGCCTCGTTGCAGGTCGCCCTGGTACCGCCTCCGAGCTCGTCGGTGAAGATGACCTTCGTGCCTTCGTTGTTGAACGTGGCCGAGTGCCAGAAGGCGAAGTTCGTCTCATCGCGCACGGTCGCGGTGACCTTGGGCTGTTCGGGGTTGCGGATGTCGAGCAGGATGCCGTCACCCATGCAGGCGCCCGCGGCGATGCCCTTCTCCGGGTAGGCCGTGATGTCGTGACAGCCGGTGGTGGCGGACTTCCCGTCCGGGTACGGCAGCTGGACGCCGCCGTAGCCGCCGTCGGGGAAGAGGTTCGGCGTCGCGATCACGGTGGCGGCCGTCGGGTCGCGCAGCGGCACCTTGATGATCGAGATCAGGTCATGGGGCGGCTGGCAGTCGGGGAACGTGGCGTTCGGGTTGTAGGACGAGACGTAGATGTAGACGTTCTCGCGCTTGCGGTCGGGCACGAGCGTGTTCGTGTGGGAGCCGCAGTTGGTCTCGACCGACTTGATGTACTTCGGGTTGGCCTTGTCGGAGACGTCGAAGATCCGGATGCCCTCCCACGACTCCTTGACCGACGCGGGCTGCGAGGTGCTGTTGCACGAGTCGTCGCTGCGCGAGGAGTCCACGGAGCCGAAGAGCAGGTTGCCGTAGACGGACATGTCCATCTGGCCACCGGGGCAGACGACCGAACTGACCAGCGACGTCCGCTTCGGACGCTTGATGTCGTAGATCGAGAAGCCGTAGTAGTTACCGACGTAGGCGTAGTCGCCCTGGAAGGCCATGTCCGTGTGGATGTCGGCCAGAGCCTCGGGCTTGGGCACGTTGGTGACGTGCTTGATGTTGGGGCTCATG
Organism: Nonomuraea sp. JJY05; assembly: GCF_043496855.1. NCBI lineage: Bacteria > Bacillati > Actinomycetota > Actinomycetes > Streptosporangiales > Streptosporangiaceae > Nonomuraea > Nonomuraea sp. JJY05. Next base: position 45,186 of record NZ_JBIEIS010000024.1, on the reverse strand, counting down.
ACGATCTCGCCAGGAGCCGGGATGTCCGCGGCCTGAGCCGGTAAGACGGTGCCGGCCATCGCCACGACCGCCGCGACCAGGGTGAGGGCCCTGCGGAGGGTGAACACTCGCAATCCTCCTATAAAGGGGGCATAAATCTACGCCATCCTCGCGTTTCCTCCATCGACTGGCCAAGCCGACAACTTGTCAAATTTTGTTCCTGTTCACCCTCTTTTGCTTTGTCCGCTTATGACCTAGAGTGCGCATTCTCGACCGAGTCAGTCAGGGAGGTTGTGGGTGCGCGCCGCGCTCATTGTGGTCATGGGCACGGTCGTTGCCCTCTCCGGCTGCACCTCCTCCTCCCCGCCGCCGGCTCCACGGGCCGACTCGACCGCGCCCGTGATCGCTCCCGGCCGCCCCGGGGAGCAGGCCAGGACGCTGGCGCCGAGCGAAGCCGCCACCGCCGTCCCCTCGGCCACGGCCAACGCGGCCGACATCAAGTACGTCCAGGACATGATCGTCCACCACCGCCAGGCCCTGGACATGTCGCTCCTCGCCCCCAGCCGGGCCGAGTCGGCCCAGCTGAAGAACCTGGCCGGCCGGATCAAGGACGCCCAGGGGCCGGAGATCCAGTTCATGACGACGTGGCTGCGGGAGCAGCAGCAGACGGTGCCCGACCACCACGCCGCGCACGAGGGCATGCCGGGAATGGCCACGCCCGCCCAGATGGAGGCCCTGAAGGCGGCCAAGGGCAAGGACTTCGACCGGATGTTCCTGGAGCTCATGATCAACCACCATCTGGGGGCGATCAAGATGTCGGAGCAGGTGCTGACGAGCGGCTCGCACATCCGGATCGAGGAGCTGGCCGGCGACGTCAGCGTGACGCAGACCGCCGAGATCCGCCGCATGCAGCAGATGCAGTCCGCCCTCTAGGAGGGCGGGGACGGTGAGGACGAGGGCCTCGTCCCAGCGCTAAACTACACTATCCCTGCAGGTAGTGCATGCAATGTGTGAGGAGAATGTTACGTCTATGGCAGATTCAAACGCTCCATCCGCATCGCCCGCTCCTACCCCCACGCCTACAGGAACGCCGACACCGAGCCCCACAGGAACACCCTCGCCCAGCCCCACGACCTCGGAGCCCAGCCCGAGCCCGACGTTCCCGAGCCCCACGCCCACTCCGAGCCCCACGCCCACTCCGAGCCCCACGACCCCGACGCCGAGCCCAAGCCCGACGTCGCCAAGCCCTTCCCCCACGCCCACACCGACACCCACCAGACCGCCTGGGGCATCGCCGGTTCCCACGTTCCCCCTCCCCACCCCTTCGCCGAGCTCCCCCGGCCTTCAACGCCCGGGCATGCCGAACACCGATGTCCGCGGAAGCACCTTCACCACGGCGGCCGGCGGATTCGTCGCCGAGCACGACGAGCTGGCGAGGGACGCCCGCCGGATTCTCGACGCCATCGCCGCCCTGGGCGACTTCGCCGGCACGGATGAGACGGCGAACACCTTCAGACAGGGCTATTCCACCGCGTTGAAGAAGGCCGAGACGTACGTCAACGCGTTACGCGACGTCTATCCCGAGGTCGCCGAACGGCTGGCCGGCATGAAGACCGGCTTCGACGTCGCGCACTGGGCGACCATCGAATCCCTGCCGAAAGTGTCCGACCCGCCCGAGTACTCGAAGTCGGACAAGAAGTTCACCCCTTGACGTTGTTCGGAGACCCGATGCCCACACCAGACGACGGCGCCCCCTTCCTCGACGAGGAGATGCAGCGCCTTCTCGCCCAGTTCCAGGCCGATGTCCGGCCGCTGCAGGAGCTGCGCGAGAGCCTCAACGACATCCGCGGCCGCGGTGAGGCGGCCAATGGCCAGGTGAAGGCCGAGGTGCTGCCCAGCGGCGCGCTCGGCGGCCTGCGCATCGACCCGCGGGCGATGCGGCTCGGCGCGGACGCGCTGGCGGAGGCGGTGCTCGCCGCCGCGAGCGACGCCGCCGCCGACCTGACCAGGCAGCTGGCCGGGACGTTGACGGACGGCCTGACCCCGTTCGCCGACGAGGTCAGGCGGTTCAGCGAGGACTAGCCACATGCACCGGCGGTCAGTACCCGCGCCAGCGCCTGAACTGGTCCTGGCCGGCGGCGACGCCCAGCTTGGCGAGCATCTGCTCCCAGGTGGGCAACAGGCTGACCGGATCGTCGATCACGTCGCCGGGCCGGTTGAGCGCGTTCGCCGTGGTGGTGAAGATGGAGGACCCGGTCAGGAACACGATGGCGTTCGACGCCGCCTTGTTCTTCGGCAGCAGGTTCGCGGCCTTTCCGAAGTTGGCGGGATCCACGTGGTAGAAGACCATCGCCGCGGCGAAATTCTTGAACATGTACTCGCCGCGGTCACCCATCGACCCCATGTCCTCGCCTCTCAGCCCCTTGATCCCGTCAACGAGCAGCTGGTCGAGGACCGTGTAGGCGAAGCTGCCGCCCACGGCGTAGATGAAGCGCTTGCCCACCGCATGATTGAACATCCTGAGCAGCAGCCCCGCCTGCTTCCTGCGCATCGCCCAGTTGATCAGCGTCTGGACCTTCTTGTCGATGGCCGGCCAGCAGAAGAACATCAGCAGCTCGAGCCACTGGATCATTGCCATCGTCCTGAGCGCGTGCTGGGTCTGCTCCAGCATGTCCGCGTAGTCGTCGACCGCGTCGGCCAGCCCTCGGAGGTACGCGGACACGTGCGGCGGATAGGGCCCGACCTCTTCGTTGAAGTATTTCCTGAAGGCGTCGATCCCCGCGCCGGAGCTGGGCGGCCGCCACACCGTGCGCGCGACCTCCTCCACGTCGTCCAGGCTGACGTCCACCCGCGTGGCCAGCTGCCGCAACAGGCTTGCGGCCTCGCGCGCCTTGGCCGGGTCTCCGTCGGGGTAAACGACGGACAGCATCTGCAGGACCACGCCGGCGACACCGGCGGCGGAGAAGACGAACCCTGCCTTCGGAAGGAACTTGGGGGACGGACTCACGCAGCAGACCCTTTCTCCACCGCTGGACATACCAGGATCATCCGATCATCCTGGAATATCACCAGCCACGCCAACCCCACAGCGCGCTGGAGCCCGTCTAGGAGCCGACCCTCCAGGAGTGCAGGTACTCCTCTTGCTCAGGGGTGAGCTCGTCGATGCCGATCCCCGCCGCGGCCAGCTTCAGCTTGGCGACCTCGTGGTCGATCTCCTCCGGAACGTCGTAGACGCCGGGGTCGAGGCGGGAACGCTCGCCGACCAGCCAGGCCACGGCCAGGGCCTGCGCGGAGAACGACATGTCCATGACGGCCGCGGGATGGCCTTCGGCGGCGGTGAGATTGACCAGCCGCCCTTCGGCGAGCAGCAGCAGCCGCCGGCCGTCGGGCATCAGGTACTCGTCGGTGTTGGGCCGCACCCCGCGGTGCACCTCGGTGGCCAGCTCGTCCAGCGCCCGCACGTCGATCTCCACGTCGAAGTGCCCGGCGTTGGCCAGGATCGCGCCGTCCTTCATGACCGACAGGTGCTCGGCCCTGATCACGTCGCGGTTGCCGGTCACGGTGACGAACAGGTCGCCGGCCATCGCCGCCTGCGCCATGGGCCGCACCTCGTACCCCTGGAGGGTCGCGTCGAGCGCCTTCACCGCGTCGATCTCGGTCACGATCACTCGCGCGCCGAACCCCTTGGCCCGCTCGGCCACACCCCGCCCGCAGAACCCGAACCCGGCCACGACCACCGTGCGCCCGGCCAGCATGGCGTTGGTGGCGCGCATGATGCCGTCCAGCGTGGACTGCCCGGTGCCGTAGCGGTTGTCGAACATGCGCTTGGTCCGCGTGTCGTTCACCGCCACGACGGGGAACTTCAACGCGCCCTCGGCGGCCATCTGCCGCAGCCGGATGATCCCGGTGGTGGTCTCCTCGCACCCGCCCGTGACGTGTTCGAGCAGGTCGGTACGTTCGGTGTGGAGAATGTTCACCAGGTCGCACCCGTCGTCGAGCACGAGGTCGGGCTCGAGGTCGAGCGCCTGGTGGATGTGCCGGTAGTAGGTGGCCCGATCGACGCCGGCCCGCGCGTGCACGGCGATCCCGTAGGCACGCAGCGCCTCGGCCACGTCGTCCTGCGTGGACAGGGGGTTGGACGCGGCGAGCGCGATCTCGGCCCCGCCCGCCTTCAGGGCCCCCATCAGTACGGCCGTCTCGGCGGTGACGTGCAGGCAGGCGGCGATCTTCAGCCCGTCCAGCGGCCGTTCGATGCCGAACCGCTCCCCGATCGCGGTCAACACCGGCATCGAACGAGCGGCCCAGGAGATCTGCCGCTCGCCACTTTCCCAGAGATCCATGCCAGCCCTTTGAGCGAAGAAGACGGCCAAGAATACGCGTCGTCACGGCGAGCGACCCGTGAGCCTTCACGACCGGCCATGACGGACGGCCACCGACGTCGGCGCGTGCGGCCCGCCGTGCTTGGCCGTAAAAGACGACGGGGTATAGCGGAAAGCTCCGGGAGGCGAGAAACCCCTCCCGGAGCTTGCCGAAAGCAGAAGATCAGTACCGGTAGTGGTCGGACTTGTAGGGGCCCTCGACGTGGACGCCGATGTAGGCGGCCTGCTCCTTGGAGAGCTCGGTGAGCTTGACGCCCAGGGCGTCGAGGTGCAGGCGGGCGACCTTCTCGTCCAGGTGCTTGGGCAGCGTGTAGACGCCGATCGGGTATTCGGCCGTCTTCGTGAACAGCTCGATCTGCGCGATCACCTGGTTGGTGAACGAGTTGGACATGACGAAGCTCGGGTGGCCGGTGGCGCAGCCGAGGTTCATCAGGCGGCCCTCGGCGAGGACGATGATCGAGTGGCCGTCCTCGAAGACCCACTCGTCGACCTGCGGCTTGATGGTGTTCCTGACGATGCCGGGCAGCTTGGCGAGGCCGGCCATGTCGATCTCGTTGTCGAAGTGGCCGATGTTGGAGACGATCGCCTGGTGCTTCATCTTCGCCATGTGGGCGGCGGTGATGATGTTGAAGTTGCCGGTGGCGGTCACGAAGATGTCGGCGATGCCGACGACCTCGTCCAGCGTGGTCACCTGGAAGCCGTCCATGGCCGCCTGGAGCGCGCAGATCGGGTCGATCTCGGTGACGATGACGCGGGCGCCCTGGCCGCGCAGCGCGTCGGCGCAGCCCTTGCCGACGTCGCCGTAGCCGCACACCACGGCCACCTTGCCGCCGATGAGCACGTCGGTGGCGCGGTTGAGGCCGTCGATGACGGAGTGGCGGCAGCCGTACTTGTTGTCGAACTTGGACTTGGTGACCGAGTCGTTGACGTTGATGGCCGGGAAGAGGAGCTGGCCGTTCTTGTGCATCTCGTAGAGACGGTGCACGCCGGTCGTGGTCTCCTCGGTGACGCCCTTGATGCTCTCGGCGATCTTGGTCCACCGCTTGTCGTCGCCGACCGTGCGGGTGAGCAGGTCGATGATGACGTGCCACTCCTCCGGGTCCTCGGCGGTGGCGGCCGGCACGGCGCCCGCCTTCTCGTACTCGGCGCCCTTGTGCACCAGCAGCGTGGCGTCACCGCCGTCGTCGAGGATCATGTTGGGGGCGTCGCCGCCGGGCCAGGTGAGGGCCTGCTCGGTGCACCACCAGTATTCCTCCAGCGTCTCGCCCTTCCAGGCGAACACCGGCACGCCCTGCGGGTCGTCCGTGGTGCCGTTGGGGCCGACGACCACCGCGGCGGCGGCGTGGTCCTGCGTGGAGAAGATGTTGCAGCTGACCCAGCGGACTTCGGCGCCGAGCGCGACGAGCGTCTCGATGAGGACGGCCGTCTGGATCGTCATGTGCAGGGAGCCCATGATCTTCGCGCCGCGAAGGGGCTGGGAGGCCGCGTACTCCTTGCGAATCGCCATGAGGCCGGGCATCTCGTGCTCGGCGAGCCGGATCTCCTTGCGCCCGAAGTCGGCAAGTGAAAGGTCTGCGACCTTGAAGTCCATCGGGTTTCCCCTCGCGTCACTGATGGTTGTCCCGACGAGTTTAGGCGGCCCTTCGAGGGGTGCGCATCTCGGGGCGGTCGAAACTGACGTAAGAATGTAAGAATGCGTATCACGGAGGCCGCGAAGCGGCTCGGCATGTCCCCTCGAATGCTCCGGTATCGGGAGGCGCTCGGTCTGTTGCCGCCCGTGCGGGAGCAGGGGGCGCACCGGCGGTTCGGGCCCGACGAGCTGGCGGCGGTCGCGCAGGGGGTGGAGCTGGAGAAGCAGTTCGACGTCTCGCCCGCGGAGCTGGCGTTCGCGCTGCGGGTGCTCAGCGAGCCCACGGTGGCGGCGGCCGTCCGCGACCTGGGGATACGGATCGGGCGGATCCAGGTGCCGCGCCGGGCCCTCGACTTCGAGAAGGAGAAGGCGCTGCGCCTCCTGCGCCCCTCGGGCCGCTGACCCGTTCACGCCACGAGTTGCTGGGCCAGCCACGGGAGGGCCTGCGGGAGCTCGCGGTTCCAGGTGTTGAAGTTGTGCCCGCCGCTGGGCAGGATCAGCGAGGACGCCCGCATCGGCGGCTTCACCGCACTCAGGAACCTCATGGTCGCCGGATAGTCGCTCTCCCCCTTCCGGCTGCTGGTGACGAGCACGTTCACGGGGGGCGCGGGCAGGTTGGCCAGCCGCCACATGAGATCGTTGCGCTGCTCGACCGACTTGTCCCCGTGGAACAGGTCGCCGGTGGTGCCGTCGACGATCGTCTTGAAGTAGCCCGATTGGGAGACCGCCGCCGAGAACTGGTCGGGATGGCTCATGACGATCTTGAGCGCGCAGTACCCGCCGGTCGAGCCGCCCAGGATGCCCCACGAGTCCCGGCCCTCCGCCACCCGGTAGTGAGTGGTCATGTCATGTTTGACGTCGTTCGCGAAGTACGCCTGGACCTGCGGCCCGCCCGGCACGTCCACGCACTCGGTGTCGCGCGGCAGCACCACGCTGGGCCGCATCATGACCAGGACCGTGGGCTTGACCTGGTGCTGGGCGATCGCCTTGGCCATCCGGCCCGGCAGGTCGAGCCGCGTCATGAGGTTGCGCGGGTCACCCGGGTAGCCGGTGAGCGCGAGGATCGCGGGGAAGCGCTCCGTGGTGTGCTTCAGATACGCCGTGGGCAGGAACACGTACGCCTCCTCGCTCAGGCGCGTGGACGGCCCCGGCATGATCACCTCTTCGATCCGCCCGCCCGGGACCGAACGGGTGCTGAGCACCTGCAGCCCTGAGGCGGCGACCGTGATCGGCGCCGTCGCCGTGTCGGTGCCCAGGAGATCGCTCCAGGAGCTGTAGAAGGCGAAGTACTGGTTGACCGCCAGCCCCAGGGCGGCCAGCGTGAACGCCTGGCAGACGGCCAGCGCGCCCACCCGGCCCAGCACGGCGCCCCAGCGCGCCGCGCTCAGCCGCGGCCACTGCCAGACCGTCGTCGCCAACGCCGCCACCGCCAGCACCGAGAAGGTGACCAGCAGGCCGATTGAGTTCAGTCCCATGAGGCATTGGATACAGGGAGGGCCGTAAGCAGGGAGTTAACATGGAGATTACCCGGCCGGGTCTTCAATTTCGGAGTGTGAAGCGCTCCTGGATTCCCGCCGTCGCCGCCTACGCGTCGTTGGTGGTCGGCCTGCTGGACATCAGCAAGGCTGTGTTCCCCCGTTTCGAGCACAGCCGCATGGGTGAGTGGACGGATCTTCTGCCCGGCATCGTCACGACCGTCGCCAGAGCGTCCTCCCTGGTCGTCGGCATCATGCTGATCATGCTCGCGCACGCGCTGCGCCGAGGGAAGGTGCGGGCCTGGCGCGCGGTCGTGGTGCTGCTCCCGGTGAGCGCCGCCGTGAGCTTCGTCCACCTGCGCCCGGCCTCCGCCGTGATCAGCCTGGCCCTGCTGGCCCTGCTCGTGTGGGGCAGGGCCGAGTTCTCCGCGCTGTCCGACCCGCGCTCGCGCTGGCGCGCCCTGGGCAACCTGCTCGTGCTCGGCGCCATCGACGTGGGCCTCGGCTATCTCATCGTCAGCGCCCGCCCCCACGTGATCGTGGGCGATCCCAGCGTGCTCGACCGCCTCGAACACGTCCTCCTCGGCCTGTTCGGGATCGAGGGCCCGGTCACGTTCACCGTCGAACGGGTCTCCGACCTGGTCTACTTCTCCCTGGTCGCGCTCGGCACGCTCACCGCCGTCTCCACGCTCTACCTGGCGCTGCGCCCCGAGCGGCCGGCCGCCGAGCTCACCGAGGACGACGAGCGGCGCCTGCGCGCCCTGCTCGCCCAGCACGGCGAACGCGATTCGCTCGGCTACTTCGCGCTGCGGCGGGACAAGAGCGTGCTGTTCTCCCCCTCGGGGAAGGCGGCCATCGCCTATCGCGTCGTGTCCGGGGTAATGCTGGCCAGCGGCGACCCGATCGGCGACCGCGAGGCCTGGCCGGCGGCGATCAAGGTGTTCATGAACGAGGCCAGGCGGCACGCCTGGGTGCCCGCCGTCATCGGCTGCGGCGAGACCGGCGGCGAGGTGTGGACGCGCGAGGCCAGGATGTCCGCGCTGGAGATCGGCGACGAGGCCATCGTCGAGGTCGCCGACTTCACGCTGGAGGGCCGCGCCATGCGCAACGTCCGCCAGATGGTCAACAGGACCGAGCGGAACGGCTACACGTGCCATGTGCGCCGCACCGCCGACCTGACCGCCCAGGATCGCGAACGCATCCGGCAGGCGGCCGACTCCTGGCGCGGCACCGAGACCGAGCGCGGCTACTCCATGGCGCTCGGCCGCTTCGGCGACCCGGCCGACTCCCAGTGCCTGGTGGCCACCGCCCACAAGGACGGGGAGCTCAAGGCCGTGCTGCACTTCGTGCCGTGGGGGCCGCACGGCATCTCGCTCGACCTGATGCGGCGCGACCGCGGCGCCGAGCCGGGGCTCAACGAGTTCCTGATCGCCAAGACCCTCCAGGCGGCGCCCGCCCTGGGCATCGCGCAGGTCTCACTGAACTTCGCCATGTTCCGCGCGGTCCTGGCCCGCGGGGAGCGCCTCGGGGCCGGACCGGTGCTGCGGGCCTGGCGGGCGATGCTGATCTTCCTGTCGCACTGGTTCCAGATCGAGTCGCTGTATCGGTTCAACGCCAAGTTCCGGCCGATCTGGGAGCCCCGCTTCGTGGTCTATCCGAACGCCCGCGACCTGCCCCGCATCGGGGTCTCGGCGTTGCAGGCCGAGGCGTTCATCACCCTGGGCCGGCCCGGCAGGCCCCGGCTGCGCCTCCCGCGCCTTCGCCCGGCCCAGCTCACGTCGTGAGCTTCAGGAGGCGGACGTGCTGCGCAGGCGGTCCAGGTCGGGCTCCAGGTAGATCACGCGGGCGATCGGCACGGCCTCGCGGATGCGGCGCTCGGCCTCGTCGATGCCCTTCGCGACCTCGGCCGCCGTGTCGTTGTACTCCACCGCGATCTTGGCCGCCACCAGCAGCTCCTCGGGACCCAGGTGCAGCGTGCGCATGTGGATGACCCTGGCCACCTCGGGCGAGCCCTCCAGGGCGGACCGGATCTGGGCCTCCATCTCGGGGGTGGCGCCCTCGCCGACCAGCAGCGACTTGGTCTCCATGGCCAGCACCACCGCGATCACGGCCAGCAGCACGCCGATCATCAGGGTGCCGATGCCGTCCCAGGTGCCGTCGCCGGTGACGACCGCCATCGTCACGCCGAACAGCGCGAAGATCAGACCGAGCAGCGCGCCCAGGTCCTCCAGGAGGATGACCGGCAGCTCGGGCGACTTGGACCGGCGGATGAACGAGACCCACGACTGCTTGCCGCGTACCTCGTTCGACTCCTTGATCGCCGTGCGGAACGAGAAGCTCTCGGCGATGATCGCGAAGATCAGCACCGCGAACGCCCAGATCGGCGCTTGCACCGGCTCCGGAGCGGAGAGCTTGTGGATGCCCTCGTAAATCGAGAACGCCGCGCCGATGGTGAACAGCACGACAGCCACCACGAAGGCGTAGAAGTAGCGTTCGCGGCCGTAGCCGAAGGGGTGTTCCTTCGTGCTGGCCCTGGCCGCCCGCTTGCCGCCCACCAGCAGCAGCACCTGGTTGCCCGAGTCGGCGACCGAGTGAATGCCCTCCGCCAGCATCGAGGACGACCCGGTGAAGAATGCGGCCACGAATTTGGACGCGGCGATTGCCAGGTTCGCGGTCAAGGCCGCAATGATCGCTTTAGTACCGCCGCTCGCGCTCACCGGTCTACTCCACTCATAAAGATCACGTACAAAGGCCTGAAAAGGGATCCTATTGCGAAATTCTGGCCTTCAGCTCAGTGATCGCTGACACAGGGGTCGGATCGACGGCATATCCCAGCGCCAGATACGTGCTCGCGTAGTCGCCGAGCGAGATCAGCGTGGCCATCCGTTCCAGCGGGTGCACGCCCTCCGCCGACAGCTCCGTCACCGGGACGTCGCGCTCTCGCGCCAGCCGTACCGACGCCTCGCGCCGCCGCGTCACCTGGGGATGCTCCTCGACGTCGCGCAGCACGACGAGCCGGAGCGTGCGCCCGGCGGAGTCGGCGAAGATGTCGCGCTCGGCCAGCGGCCCGTCGAGGACCTCGACCTGGTTGTGGCCGGCCTCGGGCAGCTCGCCGTGGGCGGCGGGGTATTTCGCGTTGGTGTTGAGCTGGCAGGCCAGCCGGTACGCCGCCACCGACGCGACCGGCGACGACCCCCAGATCATCGGCACGCTCTCGGCCAGGTCCATGGCGAGCGACTTGCCGGGGTTGATGAACGACTCGCTGGACGGCCGGCACCGGTGCGCCATGTCCTCCAGCGTCTTGGCCATCCGTTCGAACAGGTCGGCGTCGGCCTGGACGAGCCGCAGCGCGGCGGCGGCCACGATGACCGGGACGGCCAGCAGCCAGAGGCTCGACCTGGACTGGCCGGTGACCGGCACCGGCACGTAGATCGCCGATGCCTGGGTGGCGACGGCCTCCAGCGGGGAGCCGGGGGCGCCCACGCCGAGCAGCGCGCATCCGCGCCGCACGGCCTGGGTGGCGACGGACACCGTCTCCTCCGCGTCACCGGAGCCGGACACGGCCACGACCAGGTCCGTGGCGCCCACCCAGCCGGGGAGCTGGTAGGAGCGCAGCGTGACGATCGGCAGCGGCGCGCCGTTGCCGACGATCGCCGCCAGGATGTCGCCGACGATGCCCGAGCCGCCCACGCCCGCGACCACGATGGCGCGCGGCCGCCCGTGGTCGGCCAGGCGGTCGACGCGGGTCTCGACCGCGGTGCGATAGCCGGTGCGTACGTGCGCCGCCGAGGAGGCGACCGCCGGCAGCATCCCGCCGGGATCCGCCTCGCTGAGGTGGCGCTGGTCGTCGAGCCGCTCCGGCTCCCAGGTCACGGCTTCCTGGCCTCGTCGACGAGCAGGACGGGGATGTCATCCCGTACCGGATAGATCAGGCCGCAGCCCGTGCAGACCAGCTCCTCGGCCTCGTTCTCGGCGCGCAAGGGGGCCTTGCACGCCGGGCAGGCCAGGATCTCCAGCAGCCAGTCGTCGATCTTCACTCTGACACCCTTCCCACGATGGCGAGGACCTCGTCCCTGATCGCCCTCATTGTGCTCTCGTCGGCCGCCTCGGCGTTGAGCCTGAGCAGCGGCTCGGTGTTGGACGCCCGCAGATTGAACCACCAGCCCGACCCGGTCACGGTGAGCCCGTCGAGCTCGTCGAACTCTCCCCGAGCCGCGAACGCCTCCCGCACCCGCCGCAACGCCTCGCCCTGGTCCGCCACGGCGCTGTTGACCTCGCCGGAGGCGTGGTAGCGCGAGTAGGCCTCCACCACCTCCGACAGCGGACGCTCCTGCTCACCCAGCGCGGCCAGCACGTGCAGCGCGGCCAGCATCCCGGAGTCGGCGAACCAGAAGTCGCGGAAGTAGTAGTGGGCCGAGTGCTCGCCGCCGAAGACGGCTCCCGTGCGGGCCATCTCGGCCTTGATGAACGAGTGGCCGACCCGCGTGCGCACGGGCACCCCGCCCTGCTCGCGCACGATCTCGGGAACGGCCAGGGACGTGATCAGATTGTGGATGATCGTCGACCCGGGGTGTTTGGCCAGCTCCCGCGTCGCGACCAGCGCCGTGACGGCCGACGGCGAGACCGAGCGCCCCTGCTCGTCGATCACCCAGCACCGGTCGGCGTCACCGTCGAACGCCAGCCCGATGTCCGCCCCGCCCTCGACCACGGCCCGCTGGAGATCGACGAGGTTATGCGGCTCGATCGGATTGGCCTCGTGGTTGGGGAAGTTGCCGTCCAGCTCGAAGTAGAGCGGCGTCAGCTCGATCGGCAGGCCCTCGAACACGGCGGGGACGGTGTGCCCGCCCATGCCGTTGCCCGCGTCGACGACCACCTTCAGCGGCCTGATGCGCGACAGGTCGACGAGCGTGCGCAGGTGGTCGGCGTAGCCCTGCAGCAGATCCTTCTCGATCACCGACCCGCCGGGCGTGGCCGTGCCGCCCACCAGCTCGGCGGCCCTGTCACGGATGTCGACGAGCCCCGTGTCGCCGCCGATCGGCACCGCGCCGGCCCGGCACATCTTCATGCCGTTGTAGCGGGCGGGGTTGTGGCTGGCGGTGAACATCACCCCGGGCAGCCCCAGGCTGCCGCTGGCGTAGTAGAGCAGATCGGTGGAGCCCAACCCCGCGTGCACCACGTCCGCGCCACGCGAACGGGCGCCCCTGACGAACGCGTCGGACAGCGGACCGGAGGACTCGCGCATGTCGTGCGCGACCACGATCGACTCGGCCCCTGTCACCTCGACGAAGGCCGCGCCCACGGCCTCGGCGGTCGGCTCGTCGAGCTCGTCGGGCACCACTCCGCGAACGTCGTACGCTTTGAAGATCTTGGCGAGGTCGCCCACTCTCCAGCTCCGCCCTTGGGTCGATTCTCCTGCGTAATCGAGCCTACCGGTCGCGGTGCTGCTGAGCCGACCTCAGAACGCGCAGGTGCCCCCTGCGACCGACCTCCACGCCCTGACCGACCGGCTCACCCCCGCCGGGGGGCGTGGGCCGCGCGGCCTCCCTGACCGCGTTGGCCAGCGCCTCGAGGTCGTCGGAGCTCGGGGAGGCACCGTCCGTCGGCAGCCGTACCACCTCCCAGCCTCGGGGAGCGGTCAACCGCTCGGCGTGTTCGGCGCACAGGTCGTAACAGTGTGGCTCCGCGTACGTCGCCAGGGGGCCGAGAACAGCGGTCGAGTCGGCGTATACGTACGTGAGCGTGAAGACGGCAGGCTGACTGCAGGCGGTGCGGGAACAGCGGCGGACGGGGCTCACGGAGGGACCGTATCTGGTAAGTGTGCGAGGCGCCACTATCTGAGCGCTCTTAACGAGCGTGTCGCCACAATTCGGACACCTGTCGCAGCCTTTCCACCCACATGCCCCGAAGACACCGGCCCTCCGGACCTTGGGGGATCACGCAGAGGTGGTGAACGGTGACGCTTGATCAGAGCCTAAGGGGATCAACGCGTGGTGCGGAGCGGCAACGCCGCACCAGAGTCCCCAGAGCTCACCCTCCCGACCCCACTCCACCCGGCCACCGCGCCCTGGAGACGCCCGACACCGCGCCCCGGAGACGCCCCACACCACCGGGACACCGCGACACGGACGACGCCCCAGCACCCATCCCGACGCCGGGACACGGACAACACCTCAATGCCTCCGCCTCCGCCGACCCTCGCCTCCCCGTGGAGCCCCACCCTGCCCCCGCGGAACCGACACCACGGACCGACTCCCCGAACCTCTCGAGGTGCCGGCAACCACCCAGAACCTCCGAACATCACCCAGAGGCGCGGGGACGTGACACCATTCCTCAGAATCGACAGGCCATCCCCGTACACTTGCTTGCGTGACACAGAAGCGCGGTCCCAGACGGCGCGATCGCCACGGTCGCGGCCTCCGCGGCCCGCTCGCTCCCTCCCACGTGCCCATGGCCAAGTCCCGGAGCGAGCGCTTCGACGACCTCGTCCTGGACGCGGTCGACCGCCTCCGCCCCCGCTGGGAGCGCCAGCTGTCGGCGGTGGAGTTCGCGGTGGAGGAGGTCCCTCCGCTGAGCGAGCTCGGCGACGGCCCAAGCCTGGGCACCGACCCCATCCCCTTCGGCCGCGCCGACGCCGCAACCGGCCAGAACCCGGCGTCGATCGTGGTCTACCGCCGCCCCCTGGAAGCCCGGGCCAGAGACCGTGACACCCTGGGCGCCATGGTCCACGACACGGTGGTGGAACAGGTGGCCACCCTCCTGGGCCTCTCCCCCGAAACCGTCGACCCCGGCTACGACGACCGCCGCTGAACCCCGCAACTGCCTAGGCCTCCGCCAAGTCAAGGCGCTTCGCGCGAATCGGTTCCGAGTAGCTGGCCCGCCCCCTTTCCATCTCCCAACGGCGAGGTCCTCGCACCGGGGCGCGCTTCGCGATGGAGAGCTCAGGCAGCGCCCTATGGGAGCAAGCCCACACCCCGGGCGAAGGGTCTCCCGGCCCCTCGCGCTCCCCGCCCCCCGGCCAATTCCGCCATGGTGATCTTTGACCAGCGGATCGCTTCCAGGCCCTGGAGAAATCAGTCGCGAAAGCGTGGGTGGGAGCCGTACCGTCACGGTCTATGAGGCTCCTCTCCGTCAATATCGGCAGACCCCGGCCCAACCCCTGGAAGGGTCTGAGCGCGACGGGCATCGACAAGCGGCCCGTCGACGGCCCGGTCGCGGTGAGGGCCCCGGGTCCGAAGGGCACCGGTGAGGTCGGTCTCGCGGGCGATCGGGTGTACGACGTGAAGCACCATGGCGGCGTTCACCAGGCCGTCTACGCGTACGCCCGCGAGGATCTCGACACCTGGGAGGCCGAGCTGGACAGGCCGCTCACAAACGGCGTCTTCGGGGAGAACCTCACGAGCCTGGGTCTGGACGTCAACGGTGCCCTGATCGGTGAGCGCTGGCGGATCGGGTCGGACGTCGTCCTGGAGGTGGCGTGCGCGCGGATCCCGTGTGGGACCTTCCAGGGCTGGTTGGAGCGTGACGGCTGGATCAAGCGTTTCACGCAGGCTGCACGGCCGGGCGCGTATCTGCGCGTGATCGAGCCCGGTGATATCCACGCCGGCGATCCGGTCGAGATCGTGCACCGGCCCGATCATGACGTGACCGTCGCGCTCGTCTTCCGTGCGATGACCCTGGAGCCGGACCTACTGCCGCGACTGCTCGTCGCCGAGGCACTACCCCCAGAGGAGAAGGAACTGAGCCGCAGGCGCTCCGCGCAGAAGACCTCAGACTGACCCTGCGTTTCCGGTGCGCTCCCTCTGATTTTCCAGCTGTTACGAGCCCCGCCCTACGGACGGCCCTCCAGCCACACCAGCACTGTCAGCCGGAGTCGGCTTCACCGAATCGATGCCAACAGCCCCGGTGAGGTCGGCATCGCTGAGGTCCGCTCCGGAAAGGCTCGAGCCAGTCAGGTCGGCGTTCCGCAGGATGGCGCCGGCGAAGGTGGCTTCCGTGAGGTCGCATCCAGTGAGGATCGCGCCCTCGAGGTTGGAGCCGGCGAAGCAGAACCGGCTCAGGTCGTGCCCGGCCAGGTCGGCCGCCCGTAGGTCGATCTTCTCCAGTTCGATGCTGTCGCCCGGAAGAACCATCGTTCGTCGGCTGAGCACCGCCATCACCGCACCGATATCGTCGCGAAGCCCTCCGTGATAGCGCTTCCGTTCAAGGTCGACCTCCTGCATCGGGCGGCTCGGTGGCCACGGCGCGTGCAACCGGACGAAGGAGGCCAGCAGGGCGGCGGCGTGACCGCGATAATGCGGCGCGGCATACGCGATCTGCTCCATCGCATAGACACCGCCCATCCGGGTTCCGACGTGATCACTCGCCAACTGCTCGATGGCCTTGGTGAACAGGTCGATGAACTGTCCCTCCCTGCTCACCCGGATCTGGCGCAGCGTCATCACGGCGCCCAGCGCGACACTCCCCAGCGCCACCAGCGCAGCCAACGCCTGCAGCAAGGTCACCCGCACGTCGTTGATGGCTTTGAGCCGGTCACCGGCCGAGAACCCTGGCGCGCCGCTCCCAAGGTCCTGCCGGACAATCCAGGCGGGGAGAAAGAAGACACATGCGACGACCAGGACACCCACCACGACCCCGATCAGAGTCGTCAAGACAGCGCGCCGCTTCACAGCTCGAAGCATGACTGCACCACTCCGAAGTCACTCGCTGACGCAGAACCCTCATCGAACCCCAGGACGGTCATGGCTGACATCCTCCCTCTCCCAGATCGAGATCAGGTCAGATCGCGGCGACGCTGTCCGCGAGGCGCGCGGTAGGCAGATCCGCCGGGCTCCTCCACGCGACCGCGATGACCTCTTCGAGCTGCGGCGCGATCTGAGCGTCCGTCGCCCAGAAGGCGAAGCGGAAACGTGCAGGTGTGCGGGCTCGCGTTTGGCGAAATTGGCAGGGATTTCGTGAACGTCGATGTCCACAGGGACGATGTCGTGCGCAGGCCGGGGAGACGGCGTGCTGCCAGGTCGTGCTCGCTGTCCAGGGCCTCGCTCAGGAGGTGGACGTCAGCAGCGCCGTCGGGGTGAGCACCGAGGTAGCGCCCCAGAACGGCACTGATCTCCTCATGAGTGACGGTCATGGCACCCATAGAAGTCGGCCGGTCAGGCGGCCGCAATCGACTGCCGGAATCCGACTGAAACCTCCCGCGTGCCGGGACCGTAGTCTCATTGGCCAGTCGGACCAGGACTGAGACCAAGGCTTGGACGGCGAAGACGACGGGGCCGGATCCGCCACCCCGCCTGGTTGCCGTTCGCTGGGCCGCAAGGACCCGAGATGGCGACAGGCACTCGCGCTCTCTACAGGCCCTTACTTGATCCGCTCCAGCAGGCGAATGGTGACGCTGTCCCCAGGTCCCTTCCCGATCAGCTCCCGCACGTCGTTCTTCACGGGCAGCTTGTGCGTGCCATCCCCCAGCGCCATGAACGAGCTCCGGAACGGATGACCGTCGATGGTCCCCCGAATCTTCACCAACCCCCGCGTCCCGAAGAACTGGGCGGACCCGGGCATCACGACGTACGTCCACCCACCCTTGTTCGGGCTCTTCACCAGTGTCGCGGTGAACTCCTTGTCGAGCTCCTGAACCACGTCGTCCGCTCGCATGACACCACTCATCGCAGGTTCCCTCTCCGCTATTCGACGATCTTAAGGCCGTTGCCGTCCGGGTCGCGGAGGGCGAACATCGGCGGGACGCCCTCCCATCGCAGCAGCTCGTCCACGTCGGCCCCGCGCGCCACCAGCTCCTTGTGCAGGGACGCCGCGTCCGCCGTGCCGAGCCGGATGCCCGTCTCGACCCCGACCGCCGTCCCGGGAACCGACAGGATGAGCGCGATCGTGGTCGCCGCTCCCGGCGGTGCCACCTCGATCCATCGCCCGCCGAGCTGCTCGACGGGCGCGTCCAGCCGCTTCTCCAGTCCCAAGGTGCCCACGTAGAACTCGACGGCACGGTCCTGGTCGGTGACGGGGATACCGACGGTCCTGACGCCGGTGACCCCGGCACTCACTCGCTCGCCCACCTCGGGCCTCCTGTCGTTCGGTTCACCTGATTGGACTGGCGAACTGCCCGAAACTCATCGCTGGACGTTGAGGAGGCCGGCGTTGGTGCGAGCCCTTCCTCGGGCGGGGGCGTCGGTCAAGCGGTTGAGCCGGTGCACGGTCCATTCCAGTGGTCAACGGGCCAGGGCCGGGGAGCGCGAGGGGCCGGGAGGCCCCTCGCCCGGGGGCGTGGGGGCCTGCCCCCACAGGGCGCTGCCCGGAGCCGATCCGCGCGAAGCGCCTCGCTTGGCGGAGGTCCGTGCAGCTAAGGCGCAACCACGTTGGGGGTGTCGGTCAAGGGTGGGAGCAGGGTCCACAGGCGGGAAGGGGCCAAGGGCTGGGTGGTGAGCAGGAGGCCGGTTTCCAGGGGGTCCTCGATCACTCTCGCGCCGTAGACCTCCCCCGCGACCGGCGTGACCGCCAGCGCGTAATCCCCCTTCGGTTTCAGTTTGACGTTCTTGGTGCGACTCGCCGGTATCGACACCTCGAACGGCTCGTCCGGCCGGCCCTTCTCGGGTATCACCTGGATCCGCACCTTGCCGGGGCCGCCGACGGCCGTGAGGATCAGCTTCGAGCCCGGGCCGTTGCGGGCCACCGTGCTGCCCAGGTCCAGCGCCGGGGTGCCGGCGGTGAAGGCGACGTCCGAGCGGCCGCCCGTGCCCGTGACGACGAGGCCGGCCACGATCGGGGTGGATGAGGTGAGGACCAGGGCCGCCGGGGAGCCGCCGACGCCGGTGGTGACGTCCACGGCGGTCACGCTGCCGGCGGGCACCTCCAGGGACTCGCGGCCCTTCATGGCGTACTCGGCGTCCTCGCTCACCGCCTTGATCCGCACCTGGGCGTCGTTCTCGCCGGGGGCGGCGACCAGGAGTTCGCGCAGGCCGCCGCCCCCGGGGAGGCCGGGTACGACGACGCGGGTGGCGGGCGGGGCGGCGGCGGGGAGCCAGTCGACGCCGCCGGTCTCGAGGGTGGTCCTGGCGGCGACCGCCAGGCGGCCGAAGGCGGTGGTGACGCTCACGGCCATGATGTCCGCCGACGGAGCGATGGTCTTGAGGTCGATCTCGCGGTGTTCGCCGGGCGCGATCTCCAGGCCGGTGCCCTTGTCGCCCGAGATGGGGCCTTCCGCCGCATAGACCTGTACGTCCGCCAGGGCCGGCGCCTTGTCGGCGTTCGTGAGGTGCAGGCGGATGTCGGCGTTGGCGGGACCAGGGCCCACGAGCCACGTGGTGGGGGCGGGTTCGGTGCAGCGGACTCCCGCGAGGCCGCGGCCGGCGCCCTTGGTGGCTCGGGTGAGGTAGCCGGCCTCCAGCCCGCCGGGGCCTTTCGTCACGTACGGCTTGGCGTCGCGCATCGGCTCGTACGTGAGCGTGCCGGGCAGGTACACGCTGACCCGCTCACCCTTGGAGCCGGGGCACACCGCGGTGACCGACTCGACGGCGACTTTCCTGGGCTGCGGGGCGGCCGCCGCCGGAGGGGCCGGCCTGGTGACGTACGCGACGCCGTACAGGGCCGCGAGTGCCACGACGACCAGCGCCAGCAGCCCGAACCGGTTCTCCACGAACGCCTTCATCGCCCACCCGCCACGTTCACGGCCACTCTGGCGGCGACCGCCGGCGTCGTCTCCACGGCCTCGGGGGCGCTCTCGCGCCGCCCCGGCGCCGCCAGCACCGCGATCACCAGCACCAGCACCGCCTGCGTCCACAGCCACGGCGTGTGCAGGGCGCTGACCGGCTGGGCGGGTACGCGGGCCACCGGCTCGGCCAGCCGCCACAGCCCGCCCGCCTCCGACAGGCTCATGCGCGCCAGCGACGGCTGCGAGTCGAGCGTTCTGGCGAGTTCGGCGGAGACGGGCGGCGCCACGGCCACCATGCCCACGCCGAGCCTGCCCAGTGTGGCCGCGTCGCCGCCGCGTCCGCCGACCAGGCCCTGGACCGCCGTCCCCAGGCGGGTGCGGGCCTCGGACGCGATCGGGAGCTCCGATTCGCCGATCAGCGGGGTACGGCCGTGCAGCACGGTGAAGGCGGAACCCCTGATCACCAGCGTGCGTTCCCCCTGCGTGGTACGGGCGGCGGCCAGCACGGGCAGCACGTCCGGCGCGTCACCCACGAGCGGTCCCCGCACCCCGGTGGCGACCCAGTATCCGGCCGCCAGCAGCGGCGTGCTGAACGCCACCGCGGCCACCGCCATCGCCCCCAGCCGCCGCAGCCCTCCCCCGGCGCGCAGCTCGGCCAGCCGGTGGGCGGTCAGGCCCACCAGGACCACGAGCCCGGTCCCCGCGAACGCCAGCGGGACCCCCGGCCAGGCCCGCGCGCCTTCGACGGTGACCCGGCTGACCAGGATCGCCGCCAGCACCCCGTACAGGGTGATGCCCCAGCCGATGGCGACGATCATCCGCTGGCGGCGCATGAGGAGCGCGGCCAGCGCCGCGGCCACCAGGCCCCCGGTCACCCAGAACGGCGGCAGCCCCGGCCCTCCCGGGCTGAGCGCCAGCAGCGACTCGGGGGCGAGCGCGGCGTCCACCAGGGCCGGATCGTGCAGCCCCGCTTCGAGCAGGATCTTGCCCGGGGCGGTCACCAGCCCCGCCAGCCAGGGGAAGAGCAGCAGCAGCGGCACCACCAGCGCGATGGCCATCGAGGTCACCACGCCGCGGAACGCGACTGCCGCCAGCACCCCCAGCACGGCGAAGAGCGGATAGACCAGGGGCGCGAACGCCGTCCCCACGGCCAGCAGCAGCCCGAGCGCCCACGCGGCCCGGCGGGCGCGGCGGCGTTCGCCGGACAGCACCACCGTCCCGAGCGAGGCGTAGAGCGGCATCAGCACGAACACCACCGCCGTGCCCAGCCGTCCGGCCGCGATCGCTCCCGTCGCGACGGGCAGCAGCGCGTACGTCCCCGCCGCCCAGGCCCGCGCGGGCACCGCCGGGATGACGTGCCGGGTGGCCAGGTACGCCGTCGCGCCCGCCAGCGGCACCGAGCCGAGCAGCAGCACGGACACGGCCAGCCACGTCTTGCCGAACGCGAGCGTGGACAGGGCCGCGAGCACGGCGACGTACGGAGGCGCCCAGGCGTTCGAGCCGAGCCCGATGTCGTGGAAGCCCTCGGTGTAGAAGGCCCACAGGTCGCCGGCGCCACCCGTGACCGGGACGAGGGCGCCGCCGCCGAGCCGTGGGCCGCCGAGGAGTGAGCGTTCGGCGACCAGCGCGACCGCGGTCAGCGCGAGCATGAGGACGACGCCCGGGCGGCTGAGGAAGCGCTTGACCGCCCCCGTGTCCGCCGGGGCGACCTCGTACTCGTCTTCGGTGGAGACGGTGGCGTGGTGGTGGCGGCCCGCCGAGTCCACGGGCGCCTCGCCGGCGAGGAAGCTTTGCACCATGTCGGTGAGCCGCCGCCAGGCCGCACCCCGAGGGGTCATATACCGCTTTATGCGGATATATCCCTTCTTGCGCCCGTTACGGCGGGCCCGGCGCGCCCGCAGCAGCCGGAACGGATGCAGCAGGATCGACGCCATCGCCACCATCTCGTCCAGCGCGTTCGCGGGCTGCTTGCTCACCACGAACAGCGCCGTGCGGAAGGCCGAGCCGAGCACGTTCCGCAGCAGCGCCCAGAGCATGGCGCCGAACGGCAGGTTCGCCATCACCACGAAGATCGCGTTACGCCGGTCCAGCCTGCGGGGATGGTCGCCGCTGACCGTGATCCTGCGCCGCCTGCGCGCCGCCGCCTCGGCGTGCCAGGCCACGGCGGAGGTCACGTTCAGGACCTTGTGCCCGGCGTTGCGCACCCGCCAGCACAGGTCGAGGTCGTCGCGGAACAGCGGGAAGAACGGATCCAGCCCGCCGACCCCCTCCCACACGTCCCTCCGGATGAGCATCCCGGCCGTGGACACCGACAGCACGTCCCGCGTCCCGTCGTGCTGCCCCTGGTCGAACTCGCGCGGCTCCAGCCCTGTCTCCCTGCGCCCGGTACGGCCCACGGTGACGCCCACTTCGAGCAGGCGCCGGCGGTCGAGCCAGTCGAGCAGCTTCGGGCCCAGCACGGCGGCCTTCGGATCCTGCGCCGCCGCGGTGAGCAGCATCTCCAGCGCGCGTCTGTCGGGGGCGCAGTCGTCGTGCAGGAGCCAGATCCACTCGTCGCTTCCGGCGGGCGGCAGTTTGGTGAGGACTTCGGCGACGGACTCGCCGAAACCGGTGGAGCGCGGCAGGGAGATCAGGTTGCCGCGGCCGAACGCCTGGGCGAGCAGGTCGGCCGAGCCGTCCCTGCTGCCGTTGTCGACGCCGGCCACGCGGTCCGGCCTGCGACTCTGGTTCACCAGAGCACGCAGCGTCTCCCCCAGCCAGCGCGCGCCGTCGTGAGCGACGACGATCACGGTGACGTAGGGACGTGACATGGGCGGATGCTCCTGAGGGGGGTTGAGCAGGCGCGCCCACCATATACCTGTGACAGGGGGGACAGCAGATGCGAAAAGGGTCACGCGTTCGACCGCGTGACCCTTCCGCCCATATACCTAAACGGCCTGGCGCTTGATCCGTCTGCGCTCCCGCTCGGACAGCCCACCCCAGATGCCGAACCGCTCATCGTGCTCGAGTGCGTATTCAAGACACTCTGCACGGACCTCACACGATCGGCAGACCTTCTTGGCCTCTCTGGTGGAGCCGCCCTTCTCCGGGAAGAACGCCTCCGGATCCGTCTGCGCGCACAACGCGCGCTCCTGCCAGCCGAGTTCTTCAGCGTCAAGCTGATCCTGTGCGATGACCGGATCGGTCACTGCACACCTCCCTGCCGCCCGCCCGCAATGGAGCCCCCCATGGACGCCTTCCTTATTACCCACCCATCGGAAGGCGTAACAACATGGTTGTAATTACACGCGTGTGCTGTAGCTGACGTCAAGCGGCATGCAGCTATCCGGGGAAAGACCAGAGCTCGCCCCGGTGTGCTTGGCATGTGATGTTCACGCCCGGCCGACACCCTTTTGCGCGCGGCGTCGTAAGGCTCGTTCAACCTGTCAGCGGTCCGAACCGTACCAGGGCGGGATAGACACCCGCCCAGGCCCCACCTTCTCTCTAGTCGTTCATTACCGGTCCGTTACCTGCGGGGCTCGTTGGGGGTGTATATGGCCGTCGGGTCGATCGGGTCGTCTCCCGGGCGGGTGCCGTAGCCGCCGCCGAAGGTGGAGTCGAGCCGCATCGTCGCGTCGCCGACAGGCTCCGCCTGCTGCTGGGGCCAGGGCTGCTGCTGTTGCGGCGCCTGGTGGGTGGGCTGGTACTGGCCCTGCTGGGGCTCGTACCCACCCTGCGGCGGGTGCTGGGAGTGCTGGGGGTGGCCGAACGGGTCGTCGTACGACCTGGGCGCCGCCTGGCTGGAGTAGTCGGGCACGCGCAGCTCGGGCTGAGTGCCCGCAGTGGAGTGCTGGGCCGTGGAGTGCTGGCCGGTGGAGTGCTGGTACGTCTCCGCCTGCTGGTAGGCGTCCAGGAGCTGCTGGGACCGCGGGTCCACGGGCGGGTCGGGCTCCTGGTACGCGGGCGGGGTGGCGTACTCGCGGCCCGAGTAACCGGTGAACGGCTGGCCGCCCTGCTGGTCGAAGGCGCTCTGGCCGAAGTACGGCTGCTGCTGCTGTTCGGCGGCCGGCGGGTAGGGGACGCTCGGCGCGGTGTCGCCGGCCGGCGTCGGGAAGGCCTGGTCGGCGAACGCGTTGGGCGCGGGCTCCTGGGGCGCGTACGGGTTCGGACGGTCCGCGGGCGGCGCGTAGGGATTGGGCTGGTCCGCGGGCGGCGCGTACGGGCTGGGCTGCTGATCCGCGGGCGAGGCGTAGGAATTGGGCTGCTGGTCCGCGGCCGGGGCGTAGGGGTTGGGCTGGTCGGTCCCGGGCGGCGCGTACGGGTTGGGGCTGGGCTGGCCGTAGACGCTCGGCTGGCTGTCGGCCGGGACGTACGGGGCGGGCTGGTACTCGACGGCCGGCGGGGTGGAGTACTCCGGGACCGAGGGGGCCGTGTCGGCGGGGGCGTAGGCCGACGGGGCGAAGCCCTGCGGAGCGTAGGCCTGGTCCGGCTGGCCCTGCTCCGGCGAGCCGAAGCTCGGCGGTGCATAGGCCTGGTCGGGCTGCCCGGGCCCGAAGCCCTGCGAGGCGAAGGACGGCTCGGGCTGGCTCTGCTCCCCCGGCCCGAAGCCCGGGGCGGAATAGGCCTGGTCGGGCTGCCCCGGCCCGAAGCCCTGGGGGGCGAAGGACGGCTCTGGCCGGCCCTGGTCGCCCTGTCCGAAGCTCTGCGGGGCGTAAGCCTGGTCCGGCTGGCTCTGCTCCGACGGGCCGAAGCTCGGCGCGGAGTAGGGCTGCTCGGGCTGGCTCTGGTCCGAGGGGGCGGCCGGCAGGGCACCCCTGATCACGTGCGGCTGGGGCTGCGCGGCGGCGGCCTGGGGCTCCGGTTGCGCGCCCTGGGGCTCGGGCTGGCCGCCGAAGCTCGGAGGCTGCTGGCCGTACTGGCCCGACGGGGGTTGCTGGCCGTAGCCGGGCTGCTGGCCGGACGGGGGCTGATGGCCGTAGCCGGGCTGCTGGCCGGACGGCGGCTGCTGGGTGAAGCCCGGCTGCGTGCCGGGCTGCGGGCCGTACGCGCCCGAGGGCGGCTGCTGGCCATAAGGGGCCTGGCCGAAGCCGGGAGCCTGCTCGGGCTGCCCGAAACCGGGGCCCGGCTGAGGCTGGTCGGGCTGGCCGAAGTTCTGTGGGTCGGGCTGGCCGAACTGCTGGCCCTGGTCGGGCTGGCCGAACTGCTGGGGTTGCTGCCAGGGCGCCTGCTGGCCGAGGTTCGGGTGGTGGTAGACCTGCGCGGCGGGCCGCTCCGGCAGGATCTGCGGGAGCAGGTACACCAGCGCGACGGCGGTCAACGCGATGGAGGGCACACCGAGGAGCACCAGCTGCATCATCACCCAGAGGGGGAGCCCGGAGAACAGGCCGAGGATCAGCGACAGCATGCCGAACACCGTGGCCAGCACCAGCCCGACCGCCGACCCGTACATGATCGGCTTGGCCTTGGGCGACGGTTCGCCGACCTTGGTGACCAGCAGTACGGCTCCGAGCAGCAGCGCGGGCACGACGGGGTTCACCAGGTCCAGGACGTTGGCCGCTGCATTCCTCGGCAGGGACGACGACGAGCCGACCAGGACGTCGCCGACCGTCAGCAGCACGGTCAGCAAGCCGAGGACGAGCATGATCCATGCGCCTGGCTCCTTAAGCCGGGCGACGTCAAATTTGCTCACATGTACCCCCATCGGACCCTTTAGCCCGAAGGGAGTTTGCCACATGACTGACTTGGGTGGCGGGGGTCCCAGGAACCTCCTACATCCCAATTCGGCCTACACCTGGCACTTCTCCCAAAACAAGTGGGGTAAAACCACTCCCGAGACGGGGTTGTCAGGGGCCGGTGGAAGACTGGCGGCATGCACATCGTGTCACTCGCCGGCGGCATCGGCGGCGCCCGTTTCCTGCGCGGACTGCGCGCGACCGCGCCGGATGCCACCATCACCGTCATCGGCAACACGGGTGACGACATCACCCTGTTCGGCCTGCGGGTCTGCCCCGACCTCGACACCGTGATGTACACCCTGGGCAACGGCATCGACGAGGAGCAGGGCTGGGGGCGCGCCAAGGAGTCCCACGTCGTCAAGGAGGAGCTGGCCGCGTACGGCGTGGAGCCGCAGTGGTTCGGGCTCGGCGACCGCGACTTCGCCACCCACATCGTGCGCTCCCAGATGCTGGAGGCCGGCTACCCCTTGTCCGAGATCACGCAGGCGTTGTGCACGCGCTGGCAGCCCGGCGTGCGGCTGCTGCCGATGAGCGACGACCGCTGCGAGACCCACGTGGTGATCGAGGACGAAAACGGCAAGCGCGCCATCCACTTCCAGGAGTGGTGGGTGCGGCTGCGCGCCTCGGTCCCGGCGCAGTCGTTCGCGCTGGTGGGGGCCGACACGGCCAAGCCCGCGCCGGGCGTGCTCGACGCGATCGAGCAGGCCGACGTGGTCATCCTGCCGCCGTCCAACCCGGTCGTGAGCATCGGCACGATCCTGCAGGTCCCGGGCATCCGCGAGGCCCTGCTGCCCAAGACCGTGGTCGGGGTCTCGCCCATCATCGGCGGGGCGCCGGTCAGGGGCATGGCCGACGCCTGCCTGACCGCCATCGGGGTGGAGACGACGGCGCAGGCCGTGCTCGACCTGTACGGCTCTGAGCTGATCGACGGGTGGCTGGTCGCGGAGGAGGACGAAGGGGTCGCGCTCGACGGCGTACGGGTGATCGCCCGGCCGATCCTCATGCACGACGCCGACGCCGCCGCCGGCATCGCCCGCACCGCGCTCGACCTGGCCCAGGAGCTCGCCCGATGACTGCCGCTCCCCGGCGGTTCGAGGTGATCGCCGTCGAGGGCATCGGCGAGGTGCGGCCCGGCGACGACGTCGCGGCGCTGCTCAAGGACGCCGGCCTGCGGGACGGCGACATCGTCGTCGTCACGTCCAAGATCGTGAGCAAGGCCGAGGGCCGCGTGCGCCGGGCGCCCGACCGCGTCCAGGCCATCGAGGACGAGACCGAGCGCGTGGTGGCCAGGCGGGGCGACACCGTGATCTCGCAGACCCGCCACGGCTTCGTCATGGCCGCCGCCGGGGTCGACGCCTCCAACACCGAGCCGGGCACCGTGCTCCTGCTCCCCGAAGACTCCGACGCCTCGGCCAGGCGCATCAGGAAGGGCCTGGCCGTGCGGGCGGGCGTGATCGTCTCCGACACCTTCGGCCGCCCGTGGCGCCACGGGCTCACCGACGTGGCCATCGGCGTGGCGGGCGTGCGCCCGCTCGACGACTTCCGCGGCACCTCCGACGGCTACGGCAACGAGCTCAACGCCACCGTCACCGCGCTGGCCGACGAGCTCGCGGGCGCGGCCGAGCTGGTCAAGGGCAAGCTGAGCGGGGTCCCGGTGGCGATCGTGCGCGGGCTGTCCCACCTGGTCACCGACGACGACGGGCCCGGGGTCAGGCCGCTGGTGCGCCCGGCCGACGACGACCTGTTCCGCTACGGGTCGCGGGATGTCGTGTTCGCCCGCCGTACCATCAGGGAGTTCTCGGACCAGCCGGTCGATCCGGAGAAGGTGCGCAGGGCGGTCGCGGCGGGCATCGCCGCGCCCGCGCCGCACCACACGACCCCTTGGCGGTTCGTGCTGGTCGAGTCGCCGGAGACGCGCACCAAGCTGCTCGACGCCATGCTCGAGGCGTGGATCGAGGACCTGCGCGGCGACGGGTTCACCGAGCAGTCGATCGCCAAGCGGATCAAGCGGGGCGACGTGCTGCGTGACGCGCCCTGTTTGATCGTGCCGTGCCTGGTGATGGAGGGCTCCCACACCTATCGCGACGATCGGCGCAACGCGTCGGAGCGGGAGATGTTCGTCGCGGCGGCCGGCGCCGGGGTGGAAAACCTTCTCATCCAGCTCGCCGTCGAGGGGCTGGGCTCGGCGTGGGTGTCGTCCACGATGTTCTGCCGCCCGGTAGTCCGCGAGGTGCTCGACCTGCCCGCCTCCTGGGACCCGATGGGCTGCGTGGCCGTCGGGCACGCGGCCGCCCCGCCGCGCGATCGCGCGCCCCGCGACCCGGACGACTTCATCGTCACCCGCTGACCGCGGCCGAAAGGGTGGGTCAAACGGGCATTTACCGTTAGGAAAGTTTCCTTTACATTTGGGGCATCCCCCCATGTGAAGGAGCAACTTCATGAGAAGGACGCTCACGTCAGTCGCCGTGGTGGTGATCGCGGTCGCCACCACGGTGTTCAACACGGCGCCGGCGTTCGCGCACGGCTACGTCAACTCCCCGCCCAGCCGGCAGGCCAACTGCGCCCAGGGCAAGGTGCCCAGCTGCGGCAACATCATCTACGAGCCGCAGAGCGTGGAGGGCCCGAAGGGGCTGCGCAGCTGCCACGCCAACCTGTCCCAGTTCGCGCAGCTCAGCGACGAGAGCAAGCCGTGGCCGGCCGCCCAGGTGGGCACCACGGTGACCTTCAACTGGACGTTCACCGCGAGGCACGCCACGCTCAACTACGAGTACTACATCGGCAGCACGCGGGTCGCCGTCTTCGACGGCCACGGCCGGCAGCCGCCCGCGACGGTCTCGCACACGGTCAACCTGTCCGGCTACTCGGGCCGGCAGAAGGTCCTGGCGATCTGGAACATCTCCGACACCACCAACGCCTTCTACTCCTGCATCGACCTGCAGATCGGCGGCGGTGGCGGCAACCCGACCCCGACGCCCACCCCGACCGTCACGCCGACCCCCAACCCGACGCCCACGCCCACTCCCACGACGCCGTCGGGCTCGTGGAAGGCCGGCACCGCGTACGCGGTCGGCAGCACCGTCACCTACAACGGCGTCACCTACCGCTGCATCCAGGCCCACACCGCGCTGGCCGGCTGGGAGCCGCCCAACGTCCCGGCGCTCTGGCAGCGCGTCTAGCCCGTCCAGCCCGTCTAGCCCT
Source organism: Nonomuraea sp. JJY05 (assembly GCF_043496855.1). Taxonomy (NCBI): domain Bacteria; kingdom Bacillati; phylum Actinomycetota; class Actinomycetes; order Streptosporangiales; family Streptosporangiaceae; genus Nonomuraea; species Nonomuraea sp. JJY05. The sequence goes on along the minus strand of NZ_JBIEIS010000024.1, from coordinate 17,158 downwards.
CAGGGGGCGTTCCGCCGGGAGCGCCCCCTTACTCAGGTGGTCGGCTTGCAGGTGGGGTGGCAGAGCCGGCGGGCCAGGGCGCCGAGGAAGACGTCGATGATCTCCCCCGGTTCCTGGGCCTCGTGCAGCGAGCCGTTCGTGGCGGCCGTGATCCGCGACAGGCTGTCGTGATCGACGCCCTTGCCGAAGGCGATGATGATGATCTGTACGGGCTTGTCGGGGTTCCACTCGCGCCGCAGCTTGTCGAGGAGTTCCGGGAGCTTCGTGCCCTTGCCGTCGTCCTTGCCGGCCGTGATCACCAGGAGCGCGTTGTTCATCTCCTCGCGGTACTCGCTGGTGACCTTGCGGAAGCCGCCGAGTATCGCGTCGTAGAGCGAGCTGTCCAGGGTGGGATGGGCGGTGATCGTGCCGGTCAGCTCGGCGAGGCGGCTCTTGCGTACCACCTGTCCGGTCTGGGGCTCGTTGATCGGGCCGAGCCCGACCCGCTCCCGGTAGGGCTTGACGCCGCCCAGCCGCTCGGCGAACTCCCACAGGCCCATGTGCGTCGAGTCAGGGAAGAGCTGCAGCCCGATCTTGGCCGCGTCCAGCGCGATGCTGATCCTGGTGCTGCCGTTCAGCGGCTCGGCCATGTGCTTGGAGGTGTCGGCCAGGACGAGGATGTTCGTCGGCGGGGCCAGCCGGCTCCAGGCCCGCAGCGCCTCGTCGATGTCCTGCGGCGACACCGACGACCTGGTCTTCGGGGTCTCCGAGGGGATCTGCGGCCCCGGCGAGATCGGGCCCAGGGTGCCGTCGCCCGACCTGAACCCCGCCCGCCGGACGATCTCCTGCGCCTGCGAGCCCTTCAGCCAGCCGGCGAAGACCGTGGACGCCTCGGCCACCGTGGGGTCGGTGGCGGTGACGACGTACGGGTAGTCGAGGTTGATCGTGCCCTCACGCGGGTGCAGCGCGACGACCGGGTCGGCGGAGGGGCGCAGGTTGTGGTTCCAGACCGACTGCTCGGGGACGATGACCACCGGACGCTGCCAGAACGTGTGGTCGTCGACCGCCGCCAGCATGCTGCGGTAGTCGGGGGCGGAGCCGGCCTGCGCCCACCGTACGAACGCGGTCAGCGCCTTGTCCGCCGCCGGCCCCGCGCCGACGACGTCCCTGGCGGCGGCCACGGTCGCGATGCCCGCCCCGGCCAGCGACGGGTCCGGTACGCGTACGACGTCCGGCTCGTTCGAGTTGGGCGTCAGCCGCCCGCGCACGGTCGCGGGGAAGACCATGCGCCAGTTCATCTCGGTCTTGCCCACGGAGAAGCGCTGGGCCAGCGACGAGCGGGTCGCGAACACCAGCGGCGAGGTCGCCACCACGCTCTCACCGGCGGGCAGCGCGCTCGCGCCCTGCTGGCGGGCCAGCCTGATCCAGGCCGACGAGTCCGCGATCCACCCGTCGGGCCGCTCGCGCAGGACGCCCGCGCGGTCACCGATCAGCGTGCGCAGGACGGTGGCCGGCGACTGCTCGGTCACCTGGACCAGCACGCACCGGCCACCCACGGACGTCTTGGTCTCGTTGAACCGCTCGGCGGCCTCCATGACCGCCGGGGCCACGTCGACCGCGGCCGCGACACTGACCAGAACAGGCTCTCGTGTGCTGCACAGCAGGCCGCCACCGCCGAACACCACCACGAGGCCGGCGGCCACGATGGCCAGGGCGGTGACGCCCGCCAGCATGCCGCGCCGGAAAGCCTTCCTGCGTCGCTGCTCAGCGGGCAGCGGCGCGCGGTGCCGACCTAACCGCACGGTGAACCTCTCTCCCAGGGGAGTGATGATTCTTCCAGCGCCTCCCATGGCGGGCGCAAGCCTTGTTAGAACATGTTACAACTACGCCATCGGCAGGACCCTTCTGACGCTCTTGCACACGCCGTCGCTGGCCTCGGACGCCGCGAGCCGTTCGTCGGTGGGGACGCCGTACTCGGTGGTGCGCTGCCTGACCGGCCTGCCGGTGACCTCGACCATCTCGCGCAGCTCGCTGATCGTCTTGTACGAGCCGTTCTCCGAGCCCGCCATGCGGCTGATGGTCTCCTCCATGAGGGTGCCGCCCAGGTCGTTCACGCCGCCCTGGAGCACCTGGCGGCACAGGTCGTCGCGGAGCTTCACCCAGGAGCACTGGATGTTCTTGATCGCGCCGTGCAGGAGGATCCTGGCGAGCGCGTGCACGGCCCGGTTCTCCTGCGCCGTGGGGCCCGGGCGGGCGATCCCGGCCAGGTAGATGGGGGCGCTGGTGTGCACGAACGGCAGCAGCACGAACTCGGAGAACCCGCCGGTCCGCTCCTGGAGGCTGCGGATCAGCTTGATGTGCCTGACCCAGTGCAGGTGGTTGTCGACGTGCCCGTACATCATGGTGGACGTGGTCGGGATGCCCACTTTGTGGGCCGTCGTGATGACCTCGACCCACTCCTTCGCGGGCAGCTTCCCCTTCGTCAGCACCCACCTGACGTCGTCGTCCAGGATCTCGGCCGCCGTACCGGGCAGCGAGTCGACCCCGGCCTCCTTGGCCGCCTCCAGCCACGCCTGGATGGACATGTCGGTGCGGCTCGCCCCGTTGATGACCTCCATGGGAGAGAACGCGTGCACGTGCATCCCGGGCGTCCGCTCCTTGACCGCCCTGGCCAGGTCGAAGTAGGCGGTGCCGGGGAGGTCGGGGTGGATGCCACCCTGCATGCACACCTCGGTCGCGCCCGCGTCCCACGCCTCCTGCGCCCGGTCGGCCACCTGGTCGAGGCTCAGGGTGTACGCGTCGGCGTCCGTCCTGCGCTGGGCGAAGGCGCAGAAGCGGCATCCGGTGTAGCACACGTTGGTGAAGTTGATGTTCCTGTTGACGACGTAGGTGACCTCGTCGCCCACGGCCTGCCGCCGGAGGTCGTCGGCGATGGCGGCCAGCTCGTCCAGCGCCTCCCCTTCGGCGCCCAGCAACGCGACGGCCTCGGCGTCGCTCAACCCACCCGGATCGACCGCCGCCCGCCGCAACGCCCGCCGCACCTCCCCAGACACCCCACCACCCATCGCACCAACCCCGGCAAGCGGGGCGCGGCCCGCCGTCGCGCCATCCCCCGCACCGGCGCCGGTGATCGAGGCACCGGCCGAAGCGTCGCCCGCCGTCACGCCGTCCACCGGCGCACCCGCCGAAGCGGCGTCCTCGGCCGCAGCGCCCGGCGGCGCGGCGTCGACGTCGGCCGCGCTCGAAGCGCGCTCGGCAGCGGCGCTCGAAGCGCCCCCGGCCGCAGTGCCCGCGTGCCCCGCGTCGGGGTGCGCGGCCTCAGCGGCCGTGCCCTCCGCAACCCGCCCTCCAGGCGCCGGTACGGCGGGCACCCCGGCGGCGGTGCTCGGCGCAACGCGTGCGGCGGGATCCGACTCCGCGCGCGGCGAGACGCTGGCCACCGACCGCGTCGCGCCGGACTCCGCCGTACCACCACCCGCCGCGCCGTCCGACAGCGCACCGTCCGACAACGAGGTGGACGGAGGCGTGGTGGACGGAGGCGTGGTGGACGGAGGCGTGGTGGACGGAGGCGTGGGCGGGGTTGAGGGGAGGCGGTCGCGGAGGGCGGTCCAGTCGCCGTAGACGTGGTCGAAGTCGTCCCGCCGATCGCTCGTGCGCCCCGACGTGTCCACCTCCACGTGCAGGTCCACCCGCCCCGACGACGCGAACCCCCCGTCCGGCTCCTGCCACGGCAACCCCCGCAGCACGGCATCAGGGCGGGCGAGCCCCGTGGCGGGGTCCGCCAGGGCGGCCACGTGGGCGAAGAGCCGGGGGTCCAGCCACGGCTCCCCGGCCACCACATACTCGGGATAGATCGTCAGCCGCTCCCGGAGCTCGAACCCGGACTCGGCGGTCCGCTCCTCCAGGAGGGAGATCTGCGGCCAGGGCCGCTCGGGGTTCACGTGGTCGGGCGTGAGGGGCGACACCCCGCCCCAGTCGTCGATGCCCGCCCGGATCATCAGCGCGTACTCGGAGTCCACCAGATTGGGCGGCGCCTGGATGCGTACCCGGGGCCCGAGCACGAGCCGCGCGACCGCGATCGTGGCCGCCAACTCCTCCAGGGACGCGTCCGGCAGGCCCCGCATCGCCGTGTCGGGCTTGGCGCGGAAGTTCTGGACGATGACCTCCTGGATCCCGCCGTACTCGCGCGCCACCCGCCGGATCGCGAAGATCGACTCGGCCCGGTCCTCGACGGTCTCGCCGATGCCGATCAGGATCCCGGTGGTGAAGGGCACGTTCGTCCGTCCGGCGTCCTCCAGGACGCGCAGGCGTACGGCCGGGTCCTTGTCCGGCGACCCGTAGTGGGCCTCCCCTTTCTCCTCGAAGAGCCGCCGCGACGTCGTCTCCAGCATCATCCCCATGGACGGCGCGACGGGCTTGAGCCGCTGCAGGTCACGCCAGGTCAGCACCCCCGGGTTGAGGTGCGGCAGCAACCCGGTCTCCTCCAGCACCCGGATCGCCATGGCCCGCACATAAGAAAGGGTGTCGTCATAGCCGTGCGCGTCGAGCCAGGAGCGCGCCTGGTGCCAGCGGTCCTCCGGCCGGTCCCCCAGCGTGAACAGCGCTTCCTTGCACCCCATGGCCGCCCCCTGCCGGGCGATCTCCAGCACCTCGTCAGGACTCAGGAACGGCGCGGGCAGCTTGTGCGGCGCGGTCGCGAAGGTGCAGTAACCACAACGGTCCCGGCAGAGCCGGGTCAACGGGATGAACACTTTCTTGCTGTAGGTGATGATCCCTTCGCGGCCCACCGCCCGCAGCCCGGCGTCACGTACGCGGGAGGCGTGTTCGAGCAGGGCGTCGAGGTGCTCGCCCCGGGCGTGCAGGAGGACGGCCACCTCCGTGACGTCGAGGGCCTTGCCGTCGCGGGCACGTGCGAGGGCCCGGCGGAGCGCGGAATCACTGACGAGACTCATACGGGCACAGTACCGACGGCTGAGTTCGCTGCCCGCACTCAGGGGGCCCGCGGCTCTCTGAAAGGCCGGTGGTCGGGCATCCGGAGTCCGCGGGTCTGGAAGGCCGCTGGTCGCGTGCGGGCATCCGGAGCTCGCGGGTCTGGAAGGCCGGTGGTCGCGTAGTCAGAAGGACCGGTAGTCGCGTACGGGCATCCGGGGCCCGCGCGCCGGCGGGCGCAGGCCGCTGAGCCAGACCAGCACCGTGGCGCGGTGCCGATGCCCCTGGTACGGCTCCAGCAGCCGCAACATCCCTGGGTCGTCGGTCTTCTCCCCGGTCAGCGCGTACCCGACGAGCTTGGCCAGATGGTAGTCGCCGACGCTCACCGCGTCCGGATCGCCCAGCGCGCGCTGGCGCACCTCGGCCGAGGTCCACACCCCGATCCCGGGCAGCGCCCGCAGCAGCCGGTCGAGCTCCCCGCTGGTCGCGGCGGACTCCAGCTTGTCGGCATGCCAGGCGGCGTTCGCGATCGTCCGGGCGCGCACAGCCTCCGCTCCCGCGCGGTGCCAGTGCCAGCTGGGGATCTGCCGCCACACCACGGTCTCGGGCACGACCCGCATCCCTTCGGGCGCGGGGCCGGGGGCGGGCTCGCCGTAGCGGTCGAGCAGCCACCGCCAGGCCCGCCACGCCTCCTGCCCGACGACCTTCTGTTCGAGCACGGCCGGTACGAGGGCCTCCATGACCCGCCCGGTACGCCCGATCCGCAAGCCCGGATTTTTCCTGACAACCTCCGCCAAAACCTCATGTTTGGCGACAAATCCTGAAGCGTCGTCAAGCGCCCCCAACAGCGCGGGCAGCGCCTCCAGCGCCCACTCCGCCCCCGGCCCCCACGCCTGCCCGTGCACGCACCCGGCCTTGACGCTCACCCGCAGCGTGGACGGCCCGTCGGGCGTCCTGGACGTGCGCCACACGGCCCCGTCAGGGCTCTGCCGCCAGGTGGGATCCCCGCCGCCGCGCTTGTGCGGCTGCAACGCCAGCCCCACGTCCAGCGGCCCCTCGGGCACCCACCTGCGCTCCCTCACCCGTCCAGTCTGCCTCCACTCCCCGCTGCCCGTGACCGGGCCGCGGGAGCGAGGGCAGACCCTCAGAGGCCAGGCCCTCAGAAGGCCAGGCCCTCAGAAGGCCAGACCCTCAGAAGGGCTGAGGCTCAGACGTCGCTCGAATAACGCATCGCGCGCTCGGGCAGCTCGACCCCCGGCCAGATGCGCACGCCGTTCTGCAGCTCGTTGCCGGGCCCCACGATGGCCCCGTCGCCGATCACCGCGTCGCACACCACCGTGCCCGCGCAGATTCGCGCGCCCCGGCCCACCACGGAGTCCGTCACGGAGGCGCCCGTCTCGATGACGCAGTCGTCCGTCAGCACCGAGCCCACCACCGTAGCCCCGGCCTCGACCACGACCCGCGCGCCGACCGCCGTGCCACCCTGCACCTTGGCCTCCGGCGAGACCTGAGCTCCTTCCAGCGCGAGGAACTCCCCGGTCGGCCCGGGCAGCGCGGGCGAGCCCACCCGCCCCAGCACCAGGTCGCGCGACCCCCGCACGAACGCCGCCGGCGTGCCGACGTCGAGCCAGTAGGTGCGGTCGGCGTAGCCCAGCACCAGCTCCCCCGCCTCGATCAGCCCGGGGAACGTCTCCCGCTCCACGGACACGACCTCGTCCCGGGGGATCGAGTCGATCACCGACCGGGTGAACACGTAGCAGCCGGCGTTGATCCGGTTGGTGACCGGGTTGGGCGTCTTCTCCAGGAAGGCCGTCACCCGCCCGGTCTCGTCGGTCGGGACGCACCCGAACCGAGAGGGATCGTCGACTTCTGTCAAATGGAGCGTTACAGCGGCATGTCGCGCGAGGTGGGTGCGCACCTGATCGCCGATGTCGTGGCCGGAGAGGATGTCCCCGTTGAGGATGAGGACCGGGTCGGACGGCCCCACCGTAAGGGCTTCGGCGGCGTTGCGGATCGCGCCGCCGGTGCCCAGCGGCGTCTCCTCGGTGATGTATTCGAGCGAGAGCCCGAACGCCGACCCGTCGCCGAAGGCGGGCTCGAACATCGAGGCCTTGTAGGAGGTCGCGAACACGATCCGGCGGACGCCGAAAGATCGCGCACGGGCGAGTTGGTGCGCCAGGAACGGCACTCCGGCGGTCGGCAGCAGCGGTTTCGGCGTGCCCAGTGTCAGCGGACGCAGGCGCGTGCCCTGCCCCCCGACCAGGAGGATCGCCTCGAGGTCTGGCAAAGAGCTCTCCATCACTCCGTGAGGTTACCGAACTATTCGATCGCGCGTTGATAAGAGCTGAGATGCGCCTCGGCCGAGGCCTCCCAGGTGAACTCGCGTGCTCTTGCCAGCCCCGCCTCCCGCAGCTGCTCCCTGCGGGCGGGGGAGCCCAGCAGGTGTCCGAGCGCCGCGGCGATGCTGTCGGCGTCGGGCTCAGTGTAGGCCACGGCGTCGCCGCCGACCTCTGGCAGAGACGTGTGATGCGTCGTCAGGACCGGCGCCCCGCAGGCCATGGCCTCCAGCACCGGCAGCCCGAACCCCTCGCCGCGCGACGGGAAGGCCACCACGAGCGCCCCGCCCAGGAACCCGGGCAGGTCGGGCGCGCGCAGGTAGCCGGGCCGGATGACCCTGACCGTGGCCTCGACCTCCCGGCAGGCGGCGTCGACGTCGTCCTCGTGGACCCCGCCGCCGATCACCAGCGCGGGCGGCGCGTCCAGGCGTTTCGCGGCGGTGGCGAAGCCCCGGATGAGGTTGGGAACGTTCTTACGGGGGTCGAGCGCGCCCAGGAACGCCACATAGGGCTGGCCGTGCAGCCCGCACCGCAGGGCGACCCGGCGGATCTCGTCCTCGCTCGGCGGGTGGAACTGCCCCAGGTCGACCCCGTGGTAGGCGACGTCGATGCGGGTGGGGTCGGCGGCGAGCACACGGACGAGCTCGTCCCTGGTCGCCTTGGAGGGCACGATCACCCGCCGGGCGTGGCGCACGGCCGTGCGGGTGGCCGATCGGAAGAACGACGCCCGCGGACTGTGCTGGTCGGGCTCGGTGAACCAGGTGGCGTCGTGGATCGTCACGACCGTCGGCAGGCCCGAGCCGAGCGGGATGGAGTAGTAGGGGGCGTGGATCACGTCCGCCCCCGCCTGACGGGCGAGCAGCGGCAGGCCGGTCTGTTCCCAGGCGAGCCGGGCGGCCCTGTTGGAGATCGCCACGGGCCCCGGGAGGACCAGGGCCGAGGGCGCGAGGCGCCGGTATCGTTCGGCTTCGGAGCGCTGGCAGACCACGGCGAGGTCTGCGCCGGCCCGGTCGAGCGCGGCCACGAGCCCGTCCACATATCTGATCAACGCGCCGCGGTCCGCGGGGACCGCCGCCGCGTCGACGAGCACTCGAGGCATTACGTAGATCTTCTCCCCTCAAGATCAACGTGGGACTGGGCGTCCCCCTCTGAAGTTCAGCTTATGACCAGCCTCCCCTAAAACGACGGTCAAATCACACGGAGTCGCGACGCGCTGCGATTCCCGCCATACCGGCGCAGATCAGGTCCCCCAAAATAATGACAATGCGGGACGAAAGCGCCACCGCGATCGCCGCGCCACCGTCCACGTGAGGCGCCAGCACCGCGACCATCGCGAGCTCCCGCACGCCCGCGCCCGCCGGCACGACGAAGGTCAGGATGCCCAGGCACCACGACACCGCGAAGGCCCCGACGGCGAAGAGCAGGCCGCCCTGGGGGGCGACGAAGTAGAGGTGCACGCCGTAGCAGAGCCAGCCGGCCAGCGCCCAGCCGAGGGCGGTGAGCATGCCGCGCCGGGTGAGCGGGCGCTCCAGCGGCTCCCGCTTGAGCTTGCGCAGGGCGTAGCCGATCACGGCGTTGATGACCTTGGGCTCCAGCAGGACCAGCAGCAGCGGGACGAACAGCACCAGCCAGCCGTAGCGGTCCCAGCCGAGCGTGACCAGCGTGACGAGCAGGCCGGTGGCCAGCTGGATGGGCATCATCAGGAAGAACGCCGCCGCGCTGCGCGAGCGCGGCACGCCGAGGTCGCGGCCCATCTCCATCTGGGCGATCACCGGCCAGACGGCGCCGGGGATGTACTTGCCGAGCTGGCCCACGAAGAAGACCTTGGCGGCGGGCCTCAGCGGCAATGGGGAGCCGAGGTCGGCCAGGAGGGTGCGCCAGGTGAGCATGGCGCCGAGCAGCGCGGCGACCACGGCGACCAGCGACCCGGCCAGCGCGGCCCACGACAGCCGGGCGAACCCGGCCACCACGGCGTCCCACTGCTTCGCCACGGCGTAGGCGCCGAAGCCGAGCGCGACGGCCAGGAACCCGTACCGGACGAGCCTGCGGACCGGCGACCGGCGCGGCGCGGCCTCCGCGCTCTCAGGCTGCTCCACGGTGGCGCCCTGGCTCACAGCGGACGGACCCGCTCGGGCGGCTGCGGCAGCGCCGCGCCCGCGGGCCGCCGCGGCGTCTTGGTGGCCACCCACAGGTACGTGGGCACCAGGGGCAGCAGCAGCCTGAGCACCTCGCGAGGGGTGCGGGCCAGCACGGTCTGCGCGATCCGCCCCAGAGCGCCCGGGAACAGCTCGCCTCCCGCGAACCGGCCCGGCGTGGCCAGCACCGGGAAGGTGTAGTCCCACACGTGGAAGGCCCGCAGCATCCTGCGCAGCCCGCGCCGTGTCCTGAACCGCTCGTAGTAGTGGTCGGCCCGCCCGGACGCCCGCACGTAGCGGTCGGCCAGCGCGGGCGGCAGGTAGGACAGGAACGGCAGCTTGTAGTGGGGCTCCATGATGCCGAGCCGGTTGCCCAGCCCCAGGTAGAGGACGCCGTCGTCGGACAGCACCCGGCGCATCTCGGCCACCACGGCGTCGGGGTCGACCACGTGCTCGTAGATGTGGTTGAAGACCAGCACATCGATCGACCCGTCGGGGAACGGCAGCGCGGTGCCGTCACCGCACACGAACGCCACCCGCTCGCCGAACCTGTCGGCGGCCTTGCGCAGCCCCGGCACGTCGATGTCGATGCCCAGCGTGTGCTTCGCCCCGGCCTGCGCGAGCTCGTCGGCGATGAACCCCGCGGAGCAGCCCACGTCACCCACCGTCAGCCCGCTGAGCGGCCCGCGGAAGTGTTCGAGCACCGCGATGATCTTCGCAGCCTTCCGCCGCCGTTTGCCCTCGTCGAGCATGGCTGACTGGAACTCCGAGTATTCGAGCTGCGCGACCCGTTGCTTACCCACGAGGACCCACAGTACCCAAATGGGCTTGGTACGGTGGCCGACCCGGCAGGGGCGGGGCTCGCGATCGCCGGCGCCGTCGTCTGGCCTTACCTGGCGAACCGCGCGTAGCCTGAGCGAATGCTCCGTCGCCTGCTGCGCGTCGTACTCGCCCTGATCGCCCTCGGGTTCCTGGGCTACGGGCTGGCCACGAACTGGCACGAGACCACCGGGGCGGTGGCGGCGATGTCGCCGTGGGCGGTGCTCGGGGCGTTCGCGGCGGTGCTGCTCGGCCAGTTCTTCATCCTGGTGGCCTGGCGGGAGATCCTGGCGGGGCTCGGCACGCGGGTGCCGGTGCGGGTCGCCGGGCGGATCATGTTCGTGGGGCAGCTGGGCAAGTACATCCCGGGCGCCGTGTGGGCGTACGCGGCGATGATGGACCTCGGGCGCGACCACGGAAGCCCGCCCCGGCGCACGTTCGCGACGATCTCGCTGAGCCTGGTGATCAACCTCGGCGTCGCCGTCTCGATCGCCGCCGCCACGCTGGGCTCGCTGGAGGCGGTCCGCAAGGCCTGGTACCTCGTGCTGCTCGTGCCGCTGATCATCGTGTGCCTGCATCCCAAGGTGCTCACCTGGGGTCTCAACCTGGCGCTGCGGATCGCGCGCAAGGAGCCGCTGGAGAGCGTGCTGCCCGGCCGTACGGTGGTCGTCTCGGTGGCGTGGACCGCGCTCGGCTGGTTCGTGTACGGCCTGCACACGTGGCTGCTCTCCGGCCGCTCCGACCTCTACCTCGTCGCGACCGGGGCGTACGCGTTCGCGTGGGCCACCGGGATCCTCACCATCGTCGTGCCCGCGGGGGTCGGGGTCAGGGAGGGCGCGCTGGTGCTGGTGCTCGGGCCGATCATCGGCACCCCGGCGGCGCTCGCGGTCGCGATCGTGTCGCGGCTGGCCTTCACGCTGGCGGACGCGACGGCCGCGGGCATCTCGTTCGTGCTCGGCCGTCAGGCGGCCAGCAAGGCCCCCGCGTACGCCGACCAGAACGGCTCGGGGTCGACGGCCTTGACGCCCGACCGCAACCTCTCGGGCTCGCCCGAGGCGTAGAAGCGCTCGATCGCCGCGCGCAGCGCCCCGGCGTCACCCGGCTCGACCAGCAGCCCGTCCACGCCGTCGGTGACGTGGTCGGCGAGCGCGCCGACCCGGGTGGCGATCACCGGCACGCCGTGCTCGTGGCCGAGCCAGACGTTCTGGCTTGCGGTCGCGTTCCGATAGGGGAGCACGAGCGCGTCCGCCCGCGCGAACAGCCCCGGCACGTCCTCGGCGGCGACGTAGCCGGGCCGCAGCTCGACCCGGTCACCGAGGCCCAGCTCGGCGATCAGCGCCCGCGTCTCGTCGAGCCCGCCCCAGAACTCCCCCGCGACCGTCAGCGAGATCCCGTCGGGCAGCGCCCTGAGCAGCAGATCCAGCCCCTTGTACGGCCGCACGATGCCGAAGAACAGCAACCGGCGATGGACCTGGGTGGACTTCTCCGCGTTGGTGGAGGGCAGGTGCGGCGGCAGCGCCGCCACGCTGACCGAACTGCCCGTCAGGCCCCTGGCCAGCCCGGCCTGCTGCTCGGAGTGGGTCAGCACGCCGTCGACCCGCTTGAGCAGCGCCTTCATGAGCGGCTCGTCGTACGGCTTGCGCTCGTGGGGCAGCACGTTATGACAGAGGGCAATAGTCCTGACCTTTCGCCTTATCCCGTACAAGATCCCCAAATAAGCGGGAACCTGCACCGGGCTCAGCACGGCCAGCACCACCAGATCCGCCGACCTCAGCCGCCTCCCGGCGGACACCCACCCGTCGGGGCGCCGCCAGTCGAGCCTGCGCAGGGTCTTGGGGAAAGGCGTGCCCTCCGGCGCGGAGATGGTCTGCTGCCCCGGGTAGAGGAACGACGGATACTGCGCCCGCCACGACTCGATCACCACGTCGTGGCCCTGGGCCGCGAGGCGGTGCGCCAGCTCGGTGGTGTGCTGGGCCCCGCCCCCCTTGTACGGATAGGTCGGGCCGACGATCGCGATCCGCACCCGCTACTCCCCCCGCGACCGCACGATCAGGTCGGCGAGCAGCGCCACGGACCCGATCAGCAGCCCGGACAGGAAGATCATCACGGTGTTGGCCGGGAAGTAGAACGGGTGCATGACCATGTCCCACAGGCCCTTCACGAACCCGATGCCCACCAGCCACAACGCGGGCGGCATGAGCACCTTGAGCGGGTTGAAGTACATGATCATCCGCAGCACCTGCAGGATGTAGCGGTACGCGTCGGACACGAAGCTGAACTTCGACTTCCCTGCCCGCTTGGCGTAGTCGATCGGCAGGTAGTAGATGTCGTGCTGGTTGGACAGGAACGACAGCGTGATCGTCGTCACACACGAGAACCCGGGCGGAAGCAGCCGCAGGTACGGCTTGGCCACCGTCCTGCGGAAGGCCCGCAGCCCCGAGTTGAGGTCGGGGATCTTCTGCCCGGCCAGCTGCTCCGCCACCTTGCGGATCACCCATTTGGCGGGGACCCGCAGCAGCTTGTGCGAGCCCTCCTCGCTGGTGCGCGCGCCGACCACCTGGTCGATCATCGGATCCTTCTCCAGGATCTGCACCAGCTCGGGGATGCGCTCGTTGGGGTAGGTCATGTCGGCGTCGGTCCAGACGACGATCTCACCCCTGGCCTCCTGCGTCCCGATGCGCCGCACCGTGCCCGCGCCGCCGTTGCGGTGGAAGGCGCGGATGCGCAGGTGGGGGTAGTCGGGAGCGGCCTGCTTCAGCCTGGCCAGCGTCTCGTCGGTCGAGCAGTCGTCCACGGCCACGAGCTCGTAGGTGTAGCCGCTCGAGTCCATGGCCCTGGTGATGCGCTCGACTTCATCGATGACGTGATCCTGCTCGTTGTAGCAGGGAAGGACGATGGTGACGTACGGCGCTTCTTCCACGGCAGGTCCACTCTTCGGGGTCTCTAGCGTGCTCACGGGCCTTGAGGGTACTCTGCCCAACTCAAAGCCGAGTCCACGCGCGCCCACTGGGAGCTCCCACTTCCAAGATCACCCATTCCCTCCGGGGAAGGCCATCCAGGCGCCGATCCGCAGGGACCAGGTGCCGTTCGGGGCGTCCACGAGAGAGCGTTCGTCCTGGCGGGAGACCAGGGCCATGACCTGAGACGGACGTCCGTACGGCGCCACCTGGGCGGCGTCGGCGGCCAGCACGACGGGGACGCGGCCCGCGGCGCGCACCCGCGCGATCAGGCGGCGCACCTGCGCCTCGGGGGCGGTGTCCAGCGTGCCCTCGCGGGCCACGATCGCCGCCGGGCGGTCGCACATGCCGCGTACGAGCTGGGTGAACCGATCGCCGGTGACCCGCTCCACGATCAGCACCGACGCGTCGGGCGGGAACTTCGCGCACATCGCCGCCACCGCCGCCGCCTCGCCCCGCTCGACCGGCGTGAACGCCGTCCCGATCGAGGTGACGGCCGGCGGCACGAGGACGACCAGGACGGCGAGCGCCACCCCCCACCGCCGCGCCCGGGGCCCGCGCGGCCAGGACGGCGGGTGTGCCCGGAGCAGGTCGCGCAGCCGGTCCAGGCCGTACATGGCGAGCAGGATCAGGCCCGGGATCACGATGGGGACCAGGCGGCGGGCTGCCCACGGGTGGTCGGGGGTGATCTCGGGGCGCAGGAGCGTGGTGACGGTGGTCCAGCCGATCACCGCGAGGGGCAGCAGCCACTCGAACGGCCCGCCGTCCCGCAGCAGCCTCCTCACCAGCACCGCCGCCGCGACCGTGGCCAGCACCACCACGGGGAGGCCGACGTACCAGGTCACCCAGTGCAGGGAGTTCTCGAAGTAGAGCCGGGTGTCGTCCACGGGCAGGCCGTTGGCCTGCTGGGTCTGCGCGATCATCAGAGCCGTGCGCCGGTCGTCCTCCGTCACGGGCTCGCGGGTCACGGTCTGGAACCACGGGCGCGCGTACAGGCCGGCCATGAGCAGCACGACCAGCCCGGCCCCGGCCGCGGGGACCCACGCCGGCGGCCGGATCCTGGCCAGCAGCGGGGCCGCGGCCGTGCCCACCGCGGTGAGCACGAGGACGGCGGCGCAGATGGCCAGCAGCGGCTTGACCGAACCCGACAGGTACGAAAGGTAGGGCCGGGAGAGCAGGTACGCCGCGAGCATCCCGGCGCCGGCGCCCGCCACCAGCCCGGCCAGCAGCGGCACGCCCAGCGCCCCCTGCGGCCTGGCGAAGCGGCGCATCGCGATCAGCAGCCCCGCGAACGCCAGCACCGGCAGCACGTCGCGCAGCCCGTCGACCCGGACCAGTACGGCGAGCCCGAACGCCAGCCCTGCCAGCAGCCCACGCGCCCGGCCCGGCCGGGCGAGCGCGTCGTGCGCCAGCGCCAGCCCGCCGAACAGCAGGATCAGCGACGGGATCTCGCTGAACGTGCTGCGCGAGGTGTAGAGGATCGGCAGGCTCACCGCGAACACCGCCGCGCCCAGCACCGCCCACCGCGCCCCCGCCAGCCGCGCCACCACGCCGGCCACCGTGAGCACGGCCAGCCCGCCCAGCACCGCCGGGACCGCGAAGGGCACCCCCAGCCAGTCGCCGACCGCGAACAGGATCGGCGGCCCCGGCATGAACTGCGGCACCACCGCCCCGTCGAAGGCGTAGAACCCGACGCTCTTGAAGATCAGCCACGAGTCGGGGCCGCCGAACGCCTCGGCCTGCGTCGGGACGGGCAGCGAGCCGTGACCCGCGATCCAGGCCGCGTACTGCGCGTACGTGGCCGGGTCGCGCCGGACGACGATCTGCTCGGTGTGCATGAGCGCGTTGAACACGCCGGACGCCACGGCCACCGCCACGACGCCCATGACCTGCCGGGACGTGGCCTCGACCACCTTGCCGAGCCGGCGCGTGCCGGCCCGGCAGAGCAGGGCGGCGGCGGGCAGCCCGAGCAGCGCCGCGGGCAGCGGCGCGAAGTGGCCGAGCAGCAGCAGCGGCAGCCCCGCCAGCAGCCAGCCCGCCACGGCGAGCGCGGGCGCCACCGAGAGCGCGGCGAGAATCCGCCCGGATCGGTCGAGTCCCATCGGTGAGCGAGCGTATCCAAACTGGAGGTCCCGGTGGGTTCCGCCACACGGCGAGCGATCTTGACTCAACCGGGAAGACCCGGCGTGCGTACCCCCTATCGGCCGGTTGGCACGGGGTTCACTGAATGGCGGGTAGCGTACGTGGGCACTACGGGACATGCCGGAGAGACAGCGGGAGGGCGTGCGGGTGATGGCGGAGGCTCGCGCCGACAAGCCCGCTCGCGGCTGGCCGGCATGGGTGGGGGATCCGTCCCGTTGGAGGCGGCACGGGTGGTTCCTGGCGGTCCTCGCCCTCGGTACGGCCCTGCGCGCCCTGGCGATGCTGGGCTACCGGCCCGCCCTGTGGTTCCCCGACTCCTACACCTACGTCGTCACCGTCTTCAAACCCCGCCCCGACCTGGTCCGCCCGGCGGGCTACTCGATGTTCCTGAAGCTGCTGGAGCCGTTCCACGGCTTCGGGATGGTCGCGGCCGCGCAGCACCTGCTCGGCCTGGCCACCGGCGTGCTGATCTACCGCGTCGCGCGACGGGCGCCGAGGTGGGTGGCGACGCTGGCCACGGTGCCGGTGCTGCTCGACGCGTACCAGATCGAGCTGGAGCACCTGCTCGTCTCGGACACGCTCTTCATGTTCCTGGTCGTGGCGGCGGTGGCGCTGTGCGTGTCGGAGCGGCCTGCCCCGGCGGCGGGCGTGGTCGTCGCGATCGGCCTGCTGCTGGCCGCCGCCACCCTCACCAGGACCGTCGGCCAGCCCCTCATCGTGCTGCTGGCCGCCTGGTACGTGCTGCGCGGGCGCCTGCGGCTCGCCGGGCTGCTGGTGGCCACCGCGCTCGTGCCGGTCATCGCGTACGGTGCCTGGTTCTACGCCACGTACCAGCGGGTCGGGCTCGTGGGCGCGAACGGCGTCTTCCTCTACGCCCGCACGATGTCGTTCGCCGACTGCGCCAGGATGGACCCGCCGCCGGACCTGCGGGTCCTGTGCGACCCGCGCCCCCCGGAGCGGCGGCCGCCGTCGCAGGAGTACATCTGGGCGAAGGACTCCCCGCTCGTGCTGCTGCCCGGGATCACGTTCACGAAGGAGACCGACGACCTGGCGGGCCGGTTCGCGACGCTGGCGATCACCAGGCAGCCGCTCGACTACGCCGCGTCGGTGCTGACCGAGCTGGGCCGCACGTTCACGTGGGGCCGCCCGGTCTACCCCGATCCGGAGATCTACGCCTACTACCAGTTCCCGGTGACGGAGCCGGGGCCACCTGGCCGCTATCCCGCACAGGTCGGCGCCGACTATGCCAAGCTCTACGAGCGGGGTGCGATCGGCACGGAGATCGTCGAGCCCTACGCCGGCTGGCTGCGGGCCTACCAGAGCATGGTGCGACTGCCCGGCCCGGTGCTCCTGGGGGTGCTGCTGGTGCCCCCGGTGGCGGCCGTCATGCGCCGGCGCGGGCGCGGGCGTCCCACGCCCTGGCCGGTGCCCTGGTCGGCGGCCGTGATGCTGCTCGTCACACCGGCCGCGGCGGCGGAGTTCGACTACCGATACGTGTTGCCGGCCGTGCCCCTGGCCTGTTTGGCGGCGGCCCTGAGCATCAGGTCTGACGTGCGAAGACAGTGCGAAAGCAAGAAAGAGTTTGGCGATGATATTCCACGTAATGTCCAGCTCTGAGTATGCTTTGCCGCGGAAACATCACGCCCGGGTCACGGTCGTTCCCCGCGGTCATGGCACCTGGCACGCCGTACGTGACCTCGTCTCGTGGCGCGAGGCGACGAAGCCAGCGCGTCAGGCGCGAGAAGTGAGGCTAGGGGACGTATGACTGACTACAGGAGCGTGCCCGTAGTCACCTCCGGGCAGGACTACCGGGCTGCCCCCACTCAGCCCGGCAGCAGGATGGCGCGCAGAGCGGCGGCCG